>NZ_JBFYGN010000020.1:0-93336 GCF_041079535.1 Comamonas guangdongensis
GCCATGCAGGCGGATTGCCATAGTGCTTTCTCCTGTTCTGAGTTGAAGAATGCACCATGACTTCCTGGGACCGTACATCTAAAAGGGATGGCTTTGCAGAGCTGCCGATAGCCGCGATGGGCCGGTCGTCGTCTCCGAGGCGGAGGAAGGCCAAGGCTGCAGTCTTCCTTGCTCCTAAGAAAATGAAAAGCGCTCATTCCCCCTTGAAGCGGGGCTGGCGCTTTTCAATGAACGCATTCATGCCTTCCTTTTGATCCTGGGTGGCAAACAGCAGCTGGTTGGCCTTGCGCTCCAGCATCAGGGCTGCATCCAGCGATGCATCCATGCCCGCAATCACCACCTCCTTGATCTGCGCCACGGCCAGCGGCGGCATATTGGCGATCAGTCTGGCCATCTTCAGTGCCTCAGGGATTACCTGATCGTCCGTACAGACTAGGCTGACCAGACCCATGGCATAGGCCTCCTCGGCGCTCACGGGCTTGCCGGTCAGCAGAATGCGCATGGCCTGGAACTTGCCCACCGCCCTGACCAGGCGCTGGGTGCCGCCTATGCCGGGCATGATGCCGATGCGGATCTCGGGCTGGGCGAAGCTGGCGCCCTTGCCGGCAATGATGATGTCGCAATGCATGGCCAGCTCGGCTCCGCCGCCGAAGGCATAGCCGCAGACGGCGGCAATGATGGGCTTGGGGCAGTTCTCTATGGGAGCCCAGACGCGCTCGGTATGGCGCTTCATGATCTCGATGGGGCCGCAGTCATCCATGCTCTTGATGTCGCCGCCGGCCGCAAACACCTTGTCGCCGCCGGTCAGCACGATGCAGCGCACGCTGGCGTCTGCGCTCAGCTCCTGGAATGTCTGCGACAGCGCGGCCTGCAGCGACAGGCTCAGCGCATTCGTGGCCTGAGGGCGGTTCAGGCACACCACGGCCACCCCGTCGTCCTCGCGTCTGAGCAGCAGCTCTGGGGGCTGGTTGCTAGCATTTTCAGTAGCAGGCGGCGGCGTAATCATAAGGGTTCCCAAGGGTTTGAACTGAGCCGATGGTCGTTTGCCGGGGGGGGAGTTACATCGTCCTTTTGGACGTATCTGCCGAGGGGGGCGAAACCTAAATTGGCAGGCATGGATACCAAAAACGAATTTCAATCTCAGGTGGTTCTGGTGACCGGCGGCACCAAGGGCATAGGCAAGGGCATTGCCCAGGCATTCTTGGAGGCCGGCGCCACGGTGGTGGTCTGCGGCCGGCAGCAGCCCGAGGAGCTGCCGCACTCCCGGGGCCGCAGTGCCGAGTTCATCGCCTGCGACGTGCGCGAAGCCCAGGCCGTCAAGGACCTGATCACCGAGGTCCAGGCCCGCCACGGCCGCCTCGATGTGCTTGTCAATAACGCCGGCGGCGCGCCGGCCGTGGACGCGGCCACCGTGTCGCCGCGCTTTCACGAGGGCGTGCTGCGCCTGAACCTGTTCTCCACGCTGCATGCCTCGCAAGCCGCGAACGCGGTGATGCAGCAGCAGGAAGGCGGCGGGGTCATCGTCTGCATAGGCAGCATCAGCGCGTTGCGGCCGTCTCCGGGCACGGCCGCCTACGGCGCGGCCAAGGCCGCGGTGCTGAGCCTGGTCAGCTCCCTGGCTGTGGAGTGGGCGCCCAAGGTGCGCGTGGTGGCCGTGAGCCCGGGCCTGGTGCGCACCGAGCAGTCCCATCTGCATTTCGGCGACGACGACGGCATCGCCTCCGTGGCCCAGACCATTCCCGCGGGACGCCTGGCCGAGCCCGAGGACATCGCCCAGGCCTGCCTCTATGTGGCATCGCCGCGCGCTGCCTATATGAGCGGCACCAATCTGCTGCTGCACGGCGGCGGCGAACGCCCCGCATTCCTGGGTGCCTCGAACGCCGAGGCAACGCCCAAAAGCCACTGAATTTCAAAGGAGACAATCTTGACTGATCAAGACTGGATGGCAGAGGTCCGCGCATATGTGGGCAAGCAGTACGGGCGCGTCCATGCCTGGGACAAGGTCAACGCCCCCATGATTCGCCAGTGGTGCGAGCTCATGGGCGTACAGGTGAAGAGCAACCCGGACGGCAAGACCATTGCTCCTCCCGCCATGCTCCAGGTCTGGTGCATGGAAGGACCGGTACAGAACAACTACCCACCGGGCTCCACCACCGAGAACCCTTACGAGGTGCTGAAGCTGATCGAGGCCCACGACTTCCCGTCCACGGTGGCCGTGAACTCTGAGCTGACGTTCGAGCGCGACGTGCTCGAAGGCGAAGACCTGTACTACACCACGCGCCTGGAGTCCATCAGCGAACAGAAGACCACGGCG
The DNA here is from genome assembly GCF_041079535.1 of Comamonas guangdongensis. Taxonomy (NCBI): domain Bacteria; kingdom Pseudomonadati; phylum Pseudomonadota; class Betaproteobacteria; order Burkholderiales; family Comamonadaceae; genus Comamonas; species Comamonas guangdongensis. Next base: position 2,315 of record NZ_JBFYGN010000020.1, read on the forward strand.
CTGGGCACGGGCTACTTCGTCACGCAGATCATGGATTACTTCTCCATTGGCGCCAGCAACGGCGGGGACGAGAAGGTCGGCCAGCTGATGTTCCGCGTCTTCAAGTTCCGCCCCGCTCAGGTTCATGCACCCGCGCCGGCGGCGGCCGAGCCCGCCATTCCCCAGATCAGGCGCCCGGCCCCCGGCGTGAGCGACGACAACCGCTTCTTCTGGGAAGGCGTGAAGCAGGGCAAGCTGATGATCCAGCGCTGCAAGAGCTGCGGCGATCTGCACCATCCGCCCGGTCCCGTCTGCCCCAAGTGCCATTCCTTCGAATGGGATGCGATCGAGGCCAGCGGCAAGGGTCGGGTCTATTCCTTCGTGGTCATGCACTACCCCGAAGTGCCGCCGTTCGAATACCCGAATCCCGTGGGCCTGATCGAGCTCGAGGAAGGCACGCGCATGATTGCCCAGCTGGTGGGGGTCAAGCCCGGCGAGATCCAGATCGGACAGCAGGTGCAGGTGGAGTTCAACCGCTTTGACGGCGACCTGAGCCTGCCGCAGTTCCGCCCCGTGGCCTGAGCGCGAGGAGAGCAGTCATGGACTTTCAACTCAGCGAAGATCAGCGCGCGTTTGCCGACATGGCGCAAAGCCTGTTCGCCGACTACTGCAGCGACGACAAGCTGCGCGAGCACGACGCCTCGGGACAGCCCTTCATGCAGGAGCTGTGGCAGCAATGCGTGACGGCCGGCCTGCACAGCATTCTGGTGCCCGAATCCGCGGGCGGCCTGGGCCTTGGCGCGACCGAGCTGCTGGCCGTGCTGGAGCAGCAGGGCCGGGCTCTGGCCCAGGTGCCGCTGTGGCCGCAGCAGGTGGCCGCGGCCGCGCTGGTCAAGTTCGGCACGGGCCTGGAGGCTGCGGTGCGGTCCGCCATGGACGGCGAGCCGATGGCGCTGTCGCTCGAGAGCCTGGTGGCCAGCCGCGGTGCGGGCCTGCGGCTGCAGGGCCGGCTGCTCAACGGCAGGCTGCAGGCCGTGGCCCTGGGTGCCCAGGCCAGGTTGGCACTGGTGGCGGCGGTCGAAGCCGATGTGCCGAAGATGGTGCTGGTCGATCTGCAGACCGAAGGCGTGCTGCGCGAGGCGGGCATGCGCCAGGACTACTGCGGCGTGGCCGACATCGCGTTCAGCAACACCCCGGTGCTGGCCGTGCTGGGCGGCCGCGCCGCGGACTGGGTCAGCGAGCAGGCGATCGCCTGTCTGGCCGCTTTGCAGCAGGGCGTGACCCAGGAGCAGCTGCGCCGCACCGTCGAATATGTGAGCGAGCGCCAGCAGTTCGACCGCCCGATCGGCAGCTTCCAGCTGGTCCAGGGTCAGATGGCCGACGGCTACATCCTCATGCAGACCCAGCGCAGCGCGCTGTGCCAGCTGGTCTGGCGCCTGGATGCGGGCCTGCCCTGCGTGCCCCAGGCGCATGCGCTGCGCGCCCAGTCCAACGAGCTGGGCCTGAAGGTCGGCCGCGTGGCGCAGCACGTGCACGGCGGCATGGGCGTGGACGTGACCTATCACATGCACCGCTTCATGTTCTGGTGCCGCGCGCTGGCCGCCGAGTTCGGCGGTGCCGCTCACCACCTCGAGGCGCTGGGCCAGTGGCTGGCCGACAACGACAACCTAGGCTGGAAGTACGACCTGCCCGAAGACCGCTAAAGGAATCTCACTCATCATGGCTCACCAAACACTTCGCTTTGAATCGGTCAACGTCGGCGACGAACTCCAGGCCCTCAGCGTGCCCATCACCGTGCCCCTGATCGCCGGCGGTGCCATCGCCACGCGCGACTATTTTCCCGGCCACCACGACCGCGATGCGGCCCGCGGACTGGGCTCGCCCCATATCTTCATGAACATTCTGACCACCAATGGCCTGGTGCAGAGCTTTGTCGAGGGCTGGGCCGGCCCCGGGGCGCGCCTGATGGATCTGAAGATCCGTCTGGGGGCCCCCAACTACCCGGGCGACACCATGAAGTTCTCGGGCTCCGTGACCGAAAAGAACGCCGCCACGCGCAGCGTGCAAGTCACGCTAAAGGGCGCCAACTCCATGGGCTCCCATGTCAGCGGCACCGTGCAAGTGGCCCTGCCTTAAAACCAGAAGCGGAGACATTCCCGTGAACGATATGAATATTTCCGGCCGCGCCGCCATCGTGGGGCTGGGTGCTACAGAATTTTCCAAGAACTCCGGCCGCACCGAGCTGCGCCTGGCCATGGAGGCCACGCTGGCGGCCCTGGCCGATGCGGGCATAGACCCCAAGGAGGTGGACGGCTTTTCCTCGTACACCATGGACAAGGTGCCCGAGTACGAGATCGCGCGTCTGCTGGGCTCGCGCCAGGTGAGCTTTTTCTCGCAGGTTCCCCATGGCGGCGGCGCCGCCTGCGCACCCGTGCTGCATGCGGCCATGGCCGTGGCCACCGGCATTGCCAAGACCGTGGTGGTCTACCGCGCCATGAACGAGCGCAGCTGGTACCGCTTCGGCACCGGCGACTATAACTTCGGCGACAAGCCCTTTTTCGACAGCGTGAACTACGGCTGGTACATGCCCCATGGCTTCCATACGCCCGCGGCCTGGGTAGGCATGTTTGCGCGCCGCTACATGCACGCCTACGGCGCCACCAGCGAGGACTTCGGCCGCGTGGCCGTGGCCGTGCGCGACTTTGCGGCGACCAATCCCGCGGCCTTCTTCTACGGCAAGCCCATCACGCTGGAAGAGCACCAGAAGAGCAAGTGGATCGCCGATCCGCTGCACCTGCTGGACTGCTGCCAGGAGTCCGACGGCGCCGTGGCCATGGTCATCACCTCCAGCGAGCGGGCGCGCGACCTCAAGGCCAAGCCCGTCTACATCAAGGGCGCGGCCCAGGGCATGAGCGAAGGCCAGCAGTCCATGACCTCGTTCTACCGCGAGGACATCACGGGCCTGCCCGAGATGGGCCATGTGGCGCAGCAGCTGTGGAAGCAAAGCCGCTTGACGCCCGACGACATCCAGACCGCCGTGCTCTACGACCATTTCACGCCCTTCGTCATGACCCAGCTCGAGGAGTTCGGCTTCTGCAAGCGCGGCGAGGCCAAGGACTTTGTGCGCGCCGGCCAGCATGCACGCGGCGGCCGTCTGCCCGTGAACACCCATGGCGGCCAGCTCGGCGAAGCCTATATCCACGGCATGAACGGCATTGCCGAGGGCGTGCGCCAGGTACGCGGCAGCTCGGTCAACCAGGTCGAGAAGGTGCACAACGTGGTGGTGACCGCAGGTACCGGCGTGCCCACCAGCGGCCTGATCCTGGGCGACGACATCTGATAGCAAGGGGCAAGCCATGTTCATTGATTTGACCCCGCAGCAGCATGCGCTGCGCCTGAAGTGCCGCGACTATTTCCAGCAGCTGATGACGCCCGAGCTCAAGGCCCGCATGCGCGGCGCCGAGGGCGGCGACGAGTTCCGCGCCACCATCCGCAAGATGGGCCGCGACGGCTGGCTGGCCATAGGCTGGCCCAAGGAGTACGGCGGCCAGGGCCTGTCGGCCACCGAGCAGCTGATCTTCTTCGAGGAAGCCAATATCGCGGGGGCTCCCCTGCCTTTCGTGACCATCAGCACCGTGGGCCCGGCGCTCATGGAGCATGGAACCGATGCGCTCAAGAAGGAGTTCCTGCCCGGCATGGCCACGGGCGACATCATTTTCGCCATCGGCTATTCGGAGCCCGGTGCGGGTTCGGACCTGGCGGTGCTCAAGACCCAGGCCGAGCTCAAGGGCGACCTGGCCAGCGGCCACTTCGTGGTCAACGGCCAGAAGCTCTGGACTTCGGGCATCGAAGCCGCCGACTATGTGTGGCTGGCCGCGCGCACCAATCCCGAACTGGCGCGCCACAAAGGCATCTCCATCATGGTGGTGGATACCAAGGCCAAGGGCTTCTCGCATACTCTGATCGAGACCGTGGGCAGCTTCACCGCGGCCACCTACTACGACAACGTGGAAGTGCCGGCCAGCCGCCTGATCGGCGAGCTCGACGGCGGCTGGAAGCTCATCACCTCCCAGCTCAACCACGAGCGGCTGGGCCTGGGGGCCTGGTCCGACAAGGTGTTCGCGCCCTTCACCAAGGTGCTGCAATGGGCCAAGTCCAGGGACGAGAGCGGCCGCCGCGCCGTGGATCAGGCCTGGGTGCGCCAAAGCCTGGCCGAGTGCTATGCGCGGCTGGAGGCCATGCGGCTGACCAACTTCCGCATCGCGGCCAGCCTGGAGGCCGGCGCCATGGACGTGAGCCTGGCATCGGCCACCAAGGTCTATGGCTCCGAAGGCGTGGTGGAGGTGCTGCACCGCCTGATGGACATCGTGGGCAGCAGCTCCCTGGTGCGCGGCGGTTCGGCCGCCGCCTATCTGATGGGCGAGCTGGAGTTCGAGCTGCGCGCGGCTCCCATCAACACTTTCGGCGGCGGCACCAACGAGATCCAGCGCGAGCTGATTGCCCAGTTCGGCCTGGGCCTGCCGCGCCCGCAGCGCTGATCGCAGCCCATAACAACAAGGAGACCCGGGATGAGTGCAACCGGCATTGTTTCGCGTGAGCAGACCCAGCAGAAGCTGGACCGGCGCGGCCCTGTCGCGGCCCGCTATATGGCGTCCACGCCCTACACCACGGCAGACCGCCTCGAGGAGTGCGCACGCAATTTCGGCGAGCGCATCTTTCTGACGGAAGGCGATGTGCGCTACACCTATGCGCAGTTCAACCAGCGTGCCAATCAGGTGGCGCGTGCCCTGCGCGCGCAGGGCGTGAAGAAGGGCGACGTGGTGGCCATGGCCATAGAGAATCGCGCGGCCTTCTTCTTTGCCTGGTTCGGCATTGCCAAGCTCGGGGCCGTGGCCGCGTTCATCAACACCCATGTGGCGGGCAAGCCCCTGGTGCATGCGCTGGAGGTGACCCAGTCCCATGCCGTCATCGTGGGCGAGGAGTGCGCGGGCCGCTTTGCGGCTACCGAGGGACTGAACACAGCGCTGAACTACTGGCACTGGCCCGACGAAGACCGCCGCGCCGAGGCCGGCGTGCTCGCTCAGTTCGGCGCCGACCTGCAGGCCCTGTCCATGGCCGAGGACGGCGGGGACACGCCGCTGGCCTGGCGCGAAGGCGTGAAGGCCGGCGATACGGCCCAGTACATCTTCACCTCGGGCACGACAGGCCTGCCCAAGGCCGCCGTGATCAGCCATGCACGCTGGCTGATGGCCGGCGACTCCATGCAGATTCTGTGGGAGATCAGCGGAGACGACTGCTTCTACTGCTTCCTGCCGCTGTACCACGGTGCGGCGTCCATGTCGCTGACCTCCACGGCCATGAGCGCGGGGGCCCGCATCGTGGTGCGCCGCAAGTTCAGCCGCAGCGAGTTCTGGAACGATATCCGGCGCCACGAGATCAGCTTCTGCCAGTACGTGGGCGAGATCTGCCGCTTTCTGCTCAGCGTTCCGCCCGCGGCCGACGACCGGCAGCACACGCTGCGCAAAATGGCCGGCACGGGCCTGTCGCCCGAGATCTGGCAGCAGTGGACCGCGCGCTTCGGCGAGCAGTTCCAGATCTACGAAGGCTGGGGCGGCACCGAGTCCAACACCAACACCATCAATCTGGACAACCGCGTGGGATCCTGCGGCCGCGTGCCGTTCTGGGAAAAAACCAATCTGCGCCTGGTGCGCTACGACCAGGAAAAAGGCGATTACATCCGCGACGAGAACGGCTTTCTGCAGCTGGCCGGCGTGAACGAGCCCGGCGAAGCCATAGGCATGGTGATCGACTACCCCGATGTGGTGGCCGGCCGCTTTGAGGGCTATACCAACGCCGAGGCTTCCGAGAAAAAGCTGCTGCGCAATGTGTTTCGGCCCGGCGATGTGTGGTGGACCTCGGGCGACCTGCTGCGCTGCGACGAGGAAGGTTATTGCTGGTTCGTGGACCGCATAGGCGACACCTTCCGCTGGAAGAGCGAGAACGTCTCGACCATGGAGGTCGGCGATGCGCTGGGCGATTTCGGCGGTCTGGACGCCATCACTGTCTACGGCGTGCAGGTGCCGGGCCACGGCGGCCGCGCGGGCATGGCGGCCCTGGTCATGAACGGGGGCGCCAGCTTCGACCCCAAGGCCTTCTGGGAGCTGGCCATCGCCCGCCTGCCACGCTACGCGGCGCCGCTGTTCGTGCGCCTGATGGACACGCCCGACATGACGGGCAACTACAAGCTGCGCAAGGTCGATCTGCAAAAGCAGGGCTATGACGGCGCGCAGACCGGCGATCCGCTGTTCGTGCGCAACGACAGGCTGCAGACCTATGTGCCGCTGAGCGCCGCGGCCATCGAGGAGGCCTTGCGTGGCTAGCGCGGCCGTGGCTCTGCGGGAGCGTGCCAAGCCCGCCGATGTGCTGGACTACCCGTTCGAGCCGCCCAGGCCCGACGGCAGCCATGTGGAAATTGCGCCGGGCCTGCTGTGGCTGCGCATGCCCATGCCCATGGCGCTGGACCATATCAACGTCTATCTGCTGCGCGATGGCCAGGGCTGGGCCCTGGTGGATACGGGCCTGGGCATTCCCGCGACCTTCGAGCTCTGGGAGCGGATCTTCACGGAAAAGCTGGCGGGCCAGCCGCTGACCCGCGTGATCTGCACCCACTGCCACTACGACCATGCGGGTGCGGCCAGCTGGTTGCAGCAGCGCTTCAAAGTGCCGCTGTACATGACCTATGGCGAATTCATGATGCTGCGCTCGCTCATGGGACCGCCGCCCGACCCCTTGCCCGAAGCGCACCGCGAGTTCTACACGCGTGCCGGCGTGACGGCCGATGAGCTGGAGGCCATGCTCGGTGCCATGCGCAAGGATCCGTTCATGCCCCCGCACCCCAGCCATTACCAGCGCATACGCCCCGGCGAGCTGCTGCAGATCGGGGAGCGCCAGTGGCGCGTCGTGTTGGGCGAGGGGCATTCCCCCGAGCATGCCTGCCTGTACAGCGAGGCCGACGGCATCCTGCTGGCCGGCGATCAGGTGCTGCCGCGCATCACCTCGAACGTGATGGTCAGCCCCATAGAGCCCGAAGGCAATCCGCTCCAGGCCTGGCTGGAGTCTCTGCAGCGCCTGCGCCAGCTGCCGGCCGATACGCTGGTCCTGCCATCGCATCAGGGCGTGTTCTACGGCCTGCACGAGCGCCTGGATCAGGTGCGGGAGCACCATGAGCAGCAGTTCGCGCAAATCCAGCAGCATCTGCGCGAGGCCGCGCGGGCCACGGCGGCCGAGCTGGTGCCGGTGCTGTTCCCGCGCTTGCGCAGCCCCGTGGACCGCTTGATGGCCCTAGGGGAAACCATAGCCCATTTGAACCTGCTCCAGCAGGCCGGAGTGCTTTTGCGCCGGCCCGGAGCAGGCAATATCGAATTTTTTTCGTTGGCCTGAGGTGAGAAGCCATGACGGAACTGGAAACATTCAAACAGGAAGTCGCGCAATGGCTGGAGCAGAACTGCCCGGCTAGCATGCGCCGCCCCATTGTGGCCGAGGAGATGGTGTGGGGCAGCTCCAAGCTGCAGTTTCTGAACGAGGACCAGAAGCTGTGGTTCGAGCGCATGCGCGATCGCGGCTGGTTTGCGCCAGCCTGGCCCAGGGAGTACGGCGGCGGCGGCCTTTCGCCCAAGGAAGCGCGCGTTCTCGAGACCGAGATGGCGCGCCTGGGTTGCCGCCAGCCCCAGTACAACCTGGGCGTGTGGATGCTGGGGCCGGTGCTGGTCGAGGTCGGCACGCATGAGCAGAAGCTCGAGCACCTGGTGCCCATGATGCGCGGCGAGCAGCGCTGGTGCCAGGGCTTTTCCGAGCCCAATGCGGGCTCGGACCTGGCCAGCCTCAAGACCTCGGCACGCCGCGTGACGGACGAGCAGGGCGAGGCCTATATCGTCAACGGCGGCAAGATCTGGACCTCGGACGGTGACAAGGGCGACTGGATGTATGCGCTGGTGCGCACCGGCAACGAGGGCAAGAAGCAGGACGGCATCAGCTTTCTGCTGATCGACATGAAGAGCCCGGGCGTCACGGTCAAGCCTATCGAGCTGATCAGCGGCAAGTCCAGCTTCTGCCAGGTGTTCTTCGACGATGTGCGCGTGCCCGTGCGCCAGCTTGTGGGCAAGGAGGGCGAGGGCTGGGCCCTGGCCAAGAAGCTGCTGCAGCACGAGCGCGCCGCCATGTCCAAGTTCACCGAGGGCGGTGCGCCGTCGCACGATGCGCTCAAGACCGCGCTGCCCTATATGGTGGACGAGCAGGGCCGGGTGGCGGAGCCGGCGCTGCGCGACAGGCTGGCCGCTGTGCTCATGGATGCCCAGGCTTTTGCGCTGACCCACCGCCGCGTGACCGAGAAAGCCCTGGCGCGCCAGGATGTGTCCGGCCCCTCCAGCATCATGAAGCTGGTGCAGACCGAACAGGAGGTCGCCAAGTACGAGCTGCTGGAGCAGGCCATGGGCCTGCGCGGCCTGGGCTGGGAGGGCGAGGAATTCAGCGCCGACGAGATCGATGTATGCCGCGCCTGGCTGCGCTCCAAGAGCTACACCATCGCGGGCGGCAGCTCCGAGGTGCAGCTCAACATCATTGCCAAGCGGGTGCTGGAGCTGCCTTGACCCTCTGGGCAGCTTCGCCGCTTTCTCCCAGGGGAGCGATGGCTGTCACTGGCTCAGGCTCAGGGGAGGCACTCTCGAGCGGTGGCTGCAGATAACGAATGGATATGGAGACAACGATATGACCATGCTTTTGTCGCAGGAGCAGGAGCTGCTCAAGGACAGTGCGGCCGCTTTTCTGGCCGAAGAAGCCCCCGTGGCCCAGCAGCGCCGCCTGCGTGACGCCAAGGCCGAGCAGGGCTTTGACGGGCAGCTGTGGCGGCAGATGGTGGAGATGGGCTGGCCCGTGGCGGTGCTGCCCGAGGAGCACGAGGGCCTGGCCGCAGGCTATCTGGGCCTGGGCGGAGTATTCGAGGCGATAGGCCGCAATCTGTCGGCCCAGCCCTTGCTGAGCCAGGCGGTGATGGCACCCGAACTGCTGATCCGTGCGGGTTCCAAGGTACAGCAGATCTCCTGGCTGCCTTTGCTGGCCGGCGGCGAGGCGCGTATCGCGCTGGCGCTGGACGAGCAGTCGGGGCGGCATCTGTCCGCCAGGCTGGAGACGGTGGCCGAGCAGACCGCAAGCGGCTGGAGCCTGAGCGGTGAAAAACACTTTGTGATCGATGGCGTGGGAGCCAATGCGCTGATCGTGCTCGCTGCCTCCAGCACCGGCGCGCCCGGACTGTGGCTGGTTCCCGCCGACGCCCCCGGCGTGAGCGTGCAGCGCCAGTCCATGATCGACAGCCGCAATATGGCGCGCGTGCGCTTCGACCAAGTCGCCCTGAGCGCCGAAATGGCCCTGGTCGCCATGCCCGCGGCCAAGGCTCTGGATGAGGTGCTGGACCGCGCCCGTGCCTGCCTGGCCGCCGAGGCCCTGGGCCTGCTGCGCGAGGTGTTCGGACGCACGGTGGCCTATCTCAAGGAGCGCGTGCAGTTCGATGTGCCCATAGGCTCTTTTCAGGCCCTGCAGCACCGTACCTCCCGTCTGTATGTGGAGCTGGAGCTGCTGGAGAGCTGCGTGCTTGCCGCGCTGGAGGCGATCGACTCGGGCCGTGAGGCCGGGGTGGCAGAACATGCGAGCCTGGCCAAGGCCAGGGCCTCGGATCTCTGCGAGAAGCTGTGCAACGAGGCCATACAGATGCATGGGGGCATAGGCGTGACGGATGAGCTGGACCTAGGCCTGTTCTTCAAGCGGGCCCGGGTGCTGCAAAGACTGCTGGGGGATGGTGGTTTCCACCGTGCGCGCTTCGCGCAGCTGAAAGGTTTCTGAGATGACGACAAACACCGAGATTTCCATCGGCGAGAAGCTTCGCGGCATTCGCGCCCAGCTCACCGGGCCCGGCGCTCCATTCGAGTTGGAGCAGGTCGGCCTCGGCGATGGCCGCATGGTCGCGGCCTATCGCCATGCGTTCCAGACCCTGCCCCAGCTGATCAACGCCGGCCGCAGCCATGGGGCGGCCGAGTTCATGGTCTATGGCGAGGATCGCTGGACCTTCGACCGTTTTTTTGCCGCCGTCGATGCGCTGGCCAGCCGGCTGCAGAAACAGCAGGGCCTCAAGCCCGGCCAGCGCGTGGCCATCGCCATGCGCAACCGCCCCGAATGGGTCGTGGCCTTTGCCGCGGTGGCGCTGCTCGGGGCCGTTCCCGTGCCCATCAACAGCTTCGGCCTGAGCAGCGAGCTGATGTCCAATCTCGACGACACCACGCCGGTCTGGCTGATCTGCGATGCCGATCGCCATGAGCGCGTGAAGCAGGCGATCCAGGGTCGTGCGCTCAAGGTCGCGGTGGTCGATGGCGAGGGGGGCGATGTGCCCTGGGCGCAGCTGATCGCGGGCGGCCACGATGGCTGGCTGGCGCCCGTGCTGCAGCCCGATGACACCGCGCTGATTCTTTTCACCTCGGGGGCCACCAGCCGTGCCAAGGGCGTGGAATCGACACACCGCGCCGTGTGCCAGGCCGTGTTCAATATCGATTTCATCGGCGCTCTGGCCGCCATGAGCTCGCCGGAAGCGGTGGCCGCCATCATGGCGCGTAGGCTCCAGCCCACCACCCTGTCCATCGTGCCGCTGTTCCATGTCAGCGGCCTGCATGCGCAGCTGCTGGCCTCGCTGCGCCATGGCCGGCGCCTGGTCTTCATGTACCGCTGGGATGCGCAGCAGGCGCTGGAGCTGATCCGCAAGGAGCAGGTGACCCAGTTCAACGGAGCGCCCAGCATGGTGCAGCAGCTCATAGGCCTGCCGAATTTCATGGACCCCGAGTACTCGGGCAATCTTTCGGGCCTGGGCTTTGGCGGCGGCGGCCTGCATCCGCGCCTGATCGACGAGGTGCTGGGCAAGTTCGGCGGCCGCATGTCGGGCATAGGCTTTGGCCTGACCGAATCCAACGGCGTGTGCGCGGGCAGTTCGGGAAAGATGTTTGAAGCCTATCCGCGGGCTTCCGGAACCCTGTCGCCCGTGATCGAGGTGCGCATTGCCGACCTTGACGGAGCGGCTCTGCCCCATGGCGAGGCCGGCGAGGTCTGGCTGCGCGGCGTCACGCTGATGCGGGGCTACTGGGGCGATGCCGCCTCCACGGCCAAGGCCGTGCAGGACGGCTGGTTTCGCAGCGGCGACATAGGCGTGGTGGACGACGAAGGCTTCATCACCATCGTGGATCGCATCAAGGACGTGATCAACCGCAGCGGTGAAAAGATTGCCGCCGCCGAAGTCGAAGCCTGCTTGCTGCAACACGAGGGGCTGGAGGAGGCCGCCGTGTTTTCCATGCCGCATGAGGTGACCGGCGAGCAGGTCGTGGCCGTGGTGGTGGGCAAGCCCCAGGCCCGGCTTTCGGAAGCGCTGCTGCGCGATTTTGTCTCCCAGCGCCTGGCCGGCTACAAGGTGCCCAGCAGGATTGTGGTGCGCGTTCAGCCCCTGCCGCGCAACCCCGCGGGCAAGATGCTCAAGGCCTCCATACGCAAGGAATGCGAGCCGCTGATGGGCCCGCTCTGATCTTCGATAGCTGCAGGTGACAGGCCGAGAAATCGGCATCCCTGTTTACCCTGGTTGAACCCGCCGCTGCGCTTGCAGAGGCGGGTTTTTTCATTGGGTACGGCCCTGGGTGGTGAGTGGCTAGGGTCTGTCAGTAGTCCCATCAGACGATGGGCAAAAAGCCTCCCAGCCCCAGTATGCGAATGCCAGCAAATGGCGCAACAAGAAGGGCTCGGCGCAGGTTCAGACCCGTTTGTAGCACTTTCAAAAATAAGTTTCAGAACTTAGGAGACAGAGATGAAGTTTGTGACGAACAAGACTCCACTTGCCGTAGCGGTGGGCTTGATGATGGCCGCGTCGGCATGGGCAAAAGTTCCGGCCAGCGAAGCAGATCACCTGGGCAAGGACCTGACCTGTGTCGGTGCCATCAAGGCGGCCAACAAGGAAGGCACGATTCCCGAGTTCACGGGCAAGTGGGTGGGCGCGCCGGCCGGTGTGGCCCATGTGCAGGCCAGCGGCAAGCATCCCGCCGACATCTATGCCGACGAGAAGCCGTTGTTCAGCATCACGGCCGACAACATGGACAAGTACGCGGACAAGCTGAGCGACGGCCAGAAGGCCATGCTCAAGAAGTACGCCAAGACTTTCCAGATTCCCGTGTATCAGGGCCATCGCGACTTCCGCTACACCGACGAGGTCTGCGCGGTGCTGAAGAAGAATGCGCTGGAGTCCGAGGTCACGGAAAACGGCCTGGGCGTCAAAGGCCATTTCGGCGCCATCAACTTCCCTATCCCCAAGAACGGCACGGAAGTGATCTGGAACAACCTGCTGCCCACGCGCGCCTACACGGAGTCCATCGTGCGCGACACGGCCAGCGTGCTCTCCGACGGCTCCATCACCTATGGCCGCCAGGACAATCGCAATCTGGACATGGTCAACAAGCCCGAGAACCTCGGCAAGCCCGTGGAAGGACCCATGGCCTACACCATGACCAAGGGCCTGCTGCCGGACCGCGAAAAAGGCGGCGTGACCAACTCGGTGGAGCCCACCAACTTCGGCAAGGACAAGCGTCTGGCCTGGGCCTACGACCCCGGCACGCGCCGCGTGCGCCAGGTGCCCGAGTACGGCTTTGACCAGCCCATGGTGGGGACCGGCGGCAAGATGACCATCGACTCCGACCGCCTGTTCAATGGTTCGCCCGAGCGCTACAACTGGAAGCTGATTGGCAAGAAGGAGATGTACATCCCTGCCAACAACTACAAGATCCACCAGGCCACGGTCAAGTACGCGGACCTGCTCAAGCAGCATCACGCCAATCCCGACTTCATGCGCTATGAGCTGCGCCGCGTCTGGGTGGTGGAGGGCACGCTCAAGGAAGGCTATCGCCACCTGTATGGCAAGCGCGTGCTGTTCGTCGACGAGGACACGGGCCAGGCGGTGGCCAGCGATATGTACGACGCGCGCAGCCAGCTGTGGCAGCACGCCTTCATCAACACCTATTACTCGTTCGATATCAAGGCCTGGCATGCGGGGACCTCGTTCTACCACGACCTGAATTCGGGCTCCTACATGGCCTACAACCTGTTCCAGGAGCGTCCTCTCGGACCGGTTCTGAACAAGGGCGACCTGACGCCCTCCATGTTCACTCCTGAGGCCGCGCGCAACGCCGGCAACTAAGCTTTACCAACGAGCGACTGACTATGAAAAACAACATGAAGAAACTCACCCCCATTGCGGTGGCGACACTGCTGGCCCTGGGCATGGGTTCGGTTCACGCGGGGGAGACCATCGAGCTGGGGGACGGCCTGAAGTTCGACTGGCGCTTGAACATGAGTTACGGCATCGCCACGCGTCTGGAGAATCCTTCGCCCGTCATCGCCACCGACGGTGACAACAACTTCAAGAAGGGTTCGCTGACCGCGAACCGTCTTGGCGCGGTGTGGGAAAGCCGCTTGTCCAAGGGCGATAGTGGTTTTGTGCTGAACGCCAGCACCTTCTATGACGATGTCTATCACCAGACCAATGACAACAAGGGGCCCATCAGCACCTCGGGTCCGGCGAATCAGTTCACCTCGGCGGCCAAGCGCTACGGCGGCGGCTATTCGCGCCTGCTCGACACCTATGCCTACACCAGCTTCAACCTCGGCGAAAGCCGGGCCACGGTGCGCGTGGGCAAGCAGGTCGTGAACTGGGGCGAGTCCATGTACTTTGCCAATATCGCTGGTGCCCAGGGCCCCAGCGATGCGGCCAAGGCCGCATCTCCAGGTGCGGAAATCAAGGAAATCCTGCTGCCCGAAGACCAGATTTCCGCGTCGCTCGAGGTGACTCCCAAACTGTCGCTGCTGGCCCACTACCAGTTCGGCTTCCACGAGACCCTGCTGCCGGCCGTGGGCATGTACACCAGCACCACCAATCTGCTGGGCCCGGGCGCCACCTGCGGCTACAAGGTCGGTGCGAACTGCTTCCTGCCGCGCGGCAACGACATCCGCCCGAACAACTCAGGCCAGTGGGGCATCGGCTCGCGTTACCGCGTGACGGATGAAACCGAGGTGGGCCTCTACTACCTGGACTACAAGGATCGTTCGCCAAGCATTGTGATGAATGGCGGCGGCTATCAGGTCAAGTACTTCGACGGCATCAAGATGCTGGGCACCACGGTCAGCACGACCTTCGGCATGTTCTCGGCCTTTGGCGAAGCCAGCTATCGCAAGGGCACCCCGGTGCTGATGGGTGCTGCCTCGACGCCGGTGCGTTCGGATGTGATCCAGGGCAACGTGGGCGGCATCTTCAACATCGGCCGCACCAGCTTTGCCGACGATGTCTCGCTGGCCGCCGAAGTCTCGGGCTCGCGCGTCATGAGCGTCGACGAGGGCAGCATCGACAACCTGTCTTTCAAGACCCGCAATTCCCTGGTGGCGGGTGGAACCCTGACCCTGGGCTACCCCGGCATCTTCGAGGGCTGGGACCTGAGCGTGCCCATCAGCTACCAGTCCCAGATCAGCGGCCGCGCCATGGTCGGTACCTTCGGCGGCGGCCAGGGCGACAGCCGTCTGAGCATCGGCGCGACCTTTGTGCGCAAGAGCAATCTCTCGGTCAATGTCACCTACACCAACTACATGGGCAACCCCTCCGCGGATCCGCTGCGCAACCGCGTCCTCGCCGACCGCGATCAGCTGTCCATGACCGTGAAGTACTCGTTCTAAATCCCACGGACGAAGCCTTGCACAAAAGCCCGGGTTTGCCGGGCTTTTGTGTCTGAGCCTGGGAGTAAGCAAATGCAAATCCTGAATGAAAAAACCTGGCGCCTGGCCGGCATGGGTGCGATGTGTCTGTGGACTACCGTGGCCTCGGCCCAGTTCATATTCGATGCCTTGCCGCCCTTGCCGAAAGTGGTCCCGATGATGCCCTCCACGGTGCTGCAGAGCGATACCCAGGGCGATATCCGCTACAAGTCCAGCAGCCCCTACGACCTCGATGTGCTGCTGAACCAGCCGGCCAAGGCCGAAGCCACCATGGGCATGGGCCGGCTGATCCTGCCGCGCGCGGCGAGCGACAGAACGCCGGTGCCCGCGATGGTGATCCTGCCCGGCGGCGCCGGGGTGATTCCCGGCCGCGAAAACGAAACCGCGCAGGCACTGGCCGACAACGGCATCGCGGCCCTGGTGGTCGACAGCTTCAAGCCGCGCGGCATCAGCGAGGAGATGCCTTATGCGCTCAAGATCATGGGAGCCTCGGAGTTTGATGCCGTGGCCGATGCCTATGCGGCGCTCAAGGTCCTGAACAAGCATCCGGCCATCGATGCCAAACGCATCGGGCTCATGGGCTTTTCCAAGGGCGGCATTGCCGCGCGCATGAGCATGGACGAACGCATACGGGACAAGCTCGCGCCCCAGCTGCCGGCCTTTGCCCTGCATGTGGACTTCTACGGCCCCTGCTATGCGGCCATACCGACGCGCAAGACCACGGGGGCGCCGTTGCTGAGCTTTCGCGCCGGCGCAGATGCTTCCAACGATCTGGTGGCCTGTGCCAAGCAGGAGGCGGTGTTGCGCCAGGCGGGTTCCGATGTCAGCACGGTGGTCTATGCGCGGGCCGGCCACGACTGGGAAAGCAATACGCCGCGCGAGCTGACCGAGCGCCCGTATCTGGCCGGCTGCACCATCGAGTTCAACGACAAGGACCTGCCCACGCTCAACGGCCGCGCCCTGATTCCGGCCGGGGCTCAGCCGGACCGCCAGACCCGCTATCAGATCCGCGTGCAAAGCAGCAAGGCGCTCGGCGATTGCGTGAAGGTCGGCTATATCAGCGGGCGCGACGAAACGGCCAGAAGCCTGGCGGGCAAGCAGCTGCTGCAGTTTCTCAAGGCCCGCTTCGAGCTCTAGAGCTGGGCTGCAGACCAAGTCCCAAGCCGGCAGTCATGCCGGCTTTTTTCTGTCTGCCTACAAGTTGTTTCTGCCGTAGAACGCTTGTGCAATCTGCGCCGCAAGCCATGTGCGGAACCGCATTCATATGGTCGGCAGCTGCGGCTTGGGTTGCCGGTGCTGTGATGAAAAAAGCCACGCAGAGCAAACTGCGTGGCTTGGAGCCGGATCTAGGGTCTATCGTCAGCTTCGAAGCGCTGGCTGCAGCACCGAACGCTCACCGATCTCCAGCAGCATGGTCATGCTGCGCTGCTGAATGCGCCAGCCCTGAGGCAGCTGCACCCAGCTGTCCTCGTAGAAACCGATGGCGTCGTAGCGCAGCTGCGAGCGCTCGCCCAGGCCGCGGTGGGCCGCGCGCACCTGGATCCTGCTGCGGATGCGGCTGGGATCGCTGGCGTCCACCTCCAGATTGCCCAGCAGATGCTGGGTGGGGCCGCAACCGTCCAGATGCGAGCTGATCATGCGGCGGACCTGGTCCAGGCCCTGGCAGGCATAGCTGCCGCCGTAGAGCGTGCTGCAGTCGGGTGCGAACACCTGCTGTAGCAGCTCCCAGTTCCGCGTATCGCATGCCGTGGCATAGCGGGTCAGCACCTGGGCCAGAGCATGTTCGAGCAGAAGCTGCTCCGTTGTGCTGGCTGCGGCTTGCATCACAGCTTGCCGTTCACCGAGGACTGGGGCTCGGGCTTGAGAATGCGGCCGCCGGCATGCATGGCTGCGCTGCCCGAGGCGGCGCCGGCCTGGGGCTGGCGGCGCAGCTGTCTGGCGCGGGCCCTGGCCTCGGCGCCTTCCACATTGAGCCAGCAGGCCATGGCGGGCAGCAGGAAGATGGCGCCCAGCATGTTCACCAGGAACATGAAGGCCAGCAAAATGCCCATGTCGGCCTGGAACTTGAGCGCCGAGAAGGCCCAGGTGCCCACGCCTATCGACATGGTCAGCGCCGTGAAGATGGCGGCGTTGCCGCGCTGGCGCATGGCCTCGTAGAAGGCCTCGCGCAGCGTGATGTCGCGCTCGCGCAGCGCGTGCTGCATGCTCTCGAACAGATAGATGCCATAGTCCACGCCCACGCCCACGCCCAGCGCCACCACGGGCAGGGTGGGCACCTTGAGGCCTATGCCCAGCCAGGCCATGAGCGCATTGCAGAGAATGGACACGATGGCCAGCGGCACCACGATGCACAGCACGGCGCGCCAGCTGCGGAAGGTCAGCCAGCACAGCAGGGTGATGGCGCCGAAGATGGAGCCCAGCATCTGTACCTCGGCATGTTCCACGGCCTCGTTGGTCGCGGCCGCCACGCCGGCATTGCCGCCCGCGAGCAGGAACTTCACATTGGGCGTCTTCTCGGCCGCGATGAACTTGCGTGCCTCGCCCATCACATGGGTCAGCGTGGAGCCTTCGTGGTCCTTGAGGAAGACCTGCAGGTTGATGACTTGGCAGCCTTCGGTGTTCAGGCCCAGGTCGGGCGACAGGGCCTTGGCTCCCGAGCGCAGCGCGGCTTCGGTGCGCTGCAGCGCGGCCCAGCGCGGATTGCCTTCGTTATTGCCCGAGGTCGCGATCTTGGCCAGGCCGGAGACGGTGGAGACCGACTGCACGCCGTCGACGCGGCTCATGTGCGCTTCGAAGCGTTCCACGGCGTTCATCACCGGCCAGTTCAGGCAGCTTTCCGTGAGGTTGGAGGTCTCCACATACACGGACAACACATCCATGCCTATGGAGTAGTGGCCGATGATGTTGTCGTTGTCGCGGTTGTAGCGCGAGTCGGCGCGCAGCTCGGGCGCACCGGTGCCGATGTCGCCGGTGCGCAGGCCGCGCGATTCGTAGGTGCCGACCACCAGGAAGACCATGGCCGCGGCCAGCGTGAGCAGGGCGGGGCGCGACTCGGCAAGCGCCGAGAGCTTCCACCAGCGCGTGTTGCGGCCGTTGGCGTCGGAGGAGACAGCCGTCAGCGCGGTCTTCTCGAGGCGGATATTGGCCAGCACCGCGGGCAGGAACACCTTGTTGGTGATGATCATCAGCAGCACACCCAGGCAGGCGGTCAGGCCCAGCTCGTGCACGATGGGAATGTCGATCAGCATGATGACCATGAAGCCCAGAGCATTGGTCAGCAGCGCCAGCGTGCCCGGAATGGCCAGCTTGCGAATGGCGTTCTCGGCGGCCAGCTTGGATGTCAGGCCGGCGCGCACATCATGCTTCCAGGCGCCCGTCATCTGCACCGCATGCGAGACCCCGATGGAGAAGATCAGAAAGGGCACAAGGATCGACATGGGGTCGATGCCATAGCCCACCAGCGGCAGCAGGCCCAGCAGCCAGATTACGGGCAGCAGCGCGACCAGCAGGCCGACCACGGTGAGATTGGTGGAGCGGGTGTACAGGCGCAGCATGACGGCGGTGATCACAAAGGCCACGGCAAAGAAGGTCATCACCGTGAACAGGCCGTCCATCACATCGCCCAGGACCTTGGAGAAGCCGATGATGTGGATGGAGATGTCCTTGTTCTCGAACTTGCTGCGGATCTCCTCCATGCGCTGGGCGACCTGGTGGTAGTCGAGCTTCTCGCCGGTCTTGGGGTCCACTTCGAGCAGGTCGGCGCGCACCATGGCCGACTTGAGGTCGTTGCTGACCAGGCTGCCGATCTGGCCGGACTTGGCCACGTTGGAGCGCACCTGGGCCAAACCCTGTTCGTTGGCTTCGAAGCGCGAGGGAATCAGCACTTCGCCCACATAGCCGTCTTCGGTGATTTCTATGTATTTCACGTTTGGCGTGAACAGCGAATACACCTGACCGCGGTTGACGCCGGGGGTGAAGAACACCTCGTCGGTCACGCCGCGCAGCGAATCCAGGAATTCCTTGTTGTAGATATCGCCCTGGCCCTTCCATTCCACGCTCACCAGGATACGGTTGGCGCCCGAGAAGGTCGCCGCGTGCTTGAGGAAGGCGGCCATGTACTCATGGCGCAGCGGAATCAGCTTGTTGAAGCCCGGGTCCAGGTGGGTGCGCAGTGCGGAAACGCCGAGCAGGGCCGTGGCGATCAGCGTGAGCGAGACGATGGTCTTGCTCCAGGAAATCAGCCAGCGTGCCGTGGCGGCAATGAGCCGGTCCAGCCGGCTTACGGGTTCGGAAAGAGTCATGGGTTCGCTCCTTGGCCAGATGCAGAGGCCGCCTTGGCCCGGGTGGAGAAGGGTTGCAGGCCCCCATCGCTGGAGATCCAGCCGCTGTCGGGGCCGGTCAGCGCAATATCGGTCAGCGTGGCGCGGCCCTGGGCGCGCTGCAGCGCGAAGCTCTTGCCGCCGTCCTTGCTGATGCCCAGCATGCTGCCCTGGCCGACCAGAACAATGGTTCCGTCCTGTTCCTGGGCGTGGCCGAAGAAGGAGACTGCGGCGGGCACTTCGGACTTGGCCCATGGCGCACCGGGTGCGGCCTGCAGGAAGACATTGCCGCGCATGCCGTAGATCAGCCAGCCGCCGTCCTTGGTGGCCATGGCGTTGTAGAAGGAGCCGTTGTAGAACGCGGGCTCGGCCTGCCAGGTTGCGCCCGCGTCATCGGATTTGAGCACCAGGCCGCGCTCGCCCACGATCAGCCAGTGCTGCTTGTCGGCAGAGCTGGCGATGCGGTTCAGGTGCTTGTCCTCGACCTCGGCGGGCAGCGTCATGGGCTGCCAGTTCTGGCCGCCGTCCTTGGAGACCATGGCCTTGCCGAAGGCGCCGACGGTGATCCAGTCGCCCGAAGGCAGGCGCGCCACCGACATCAGCGGCTCGCCGTTTTCCTTGGTGAAAGCGACTTCTTCCCAGCTGCTGCCGCCGTCCCGGGTGCGCAGAATCCAGCCTTCGTGGCCCACGGCCAGACCGGTCTTGTTGTCGGGGGCAAAAGCCATGCTGACCAGCAGGGCCTGGCGGTCCTGGTTGAGCTTGGCCAGCGCCCAGTGCGCGCCCCGGTCGTCGGAGTAGAGGATTTCGCCCATGGCACCGGCCGTCAGCAGACGGCTTCCGACCTGGTCGATGGCATTGAAATGGCTGCCTTCGACGCCAATCGAGCTTGGCGCCAGCGGTGGCGGGGTGCGGGGTGCAAAGGCCAGAGCAGAGGCGAATGCCACCAATGCTGCTGCGCCGATACCGACGGCTGTTTTCACGTTGTCTCCTTTATCAGTCTTTTGACGGCCCATGCGTGAGCCAAAAAACCTAGGGCGGAGATTGTTGTTTCGAGGGTTTTGAAGCATCGTCCGAATGGACGTTTGTCCCGAGAATCGCGGGTATCTACGGGGCGGCTGTCTTAGTCTGTGTTGACGATGGTTGCGGCCCGCTTCATTCCACACAATGAAGCCACACTTTCTTGATAGGGAGACATATGGGTTTGCAAGGAAAGGCAGCGCTGGTCGGCGCTGCACAGTACAAGCCTGAGAAGTACGCGACAGCGCCGCGCATGTTCCATCTGGAGCAGATCGCCGATCTGACGCTGCAGGCGCTGGATGATGCGGGCATGGAGCTGTCCGAGGTCGATGGCCTGATCACCAGCGCGCCGCACTTCCACGAGGCCAACAGCTTTGTGCCGGCCATGGCCGGCGAATACCTGGGCGTGCGCCTGAATTTCGCCGAGGTCGTGGACCTGGGCGGTGCCAGTTCGGTGGCCATGGTCTGGCGTGCGGCCGCTGCCATCGAGCTCGGCCTGTGCAACACCGTGGCCTGCGTGCTGCCCGCGCGCATGGCACCGATCTCCGAGCACGACGACCATATCCGGGAGGTGATGAAGGCCAGCCGCTTCGGCGGCCACAGCACCCGCTTCGGCGCGCCCGAGGCCGAAATGGACCTGCCCTATGGCCATATGGCGCAGAACACCGGCTACGCCATGATTGCCCAGCGCTACGGCGCCATCTATGGCTACGACGCGGCGGCGCTGGCGCGCATCAGCGTGGACCAGCGCTTCAACGCCTGCCACAACCCCAACGCCATGTTCTACGGCCAGCCGCTGACGGTGGACGACGTGCTGAACTCGCGCATGGTGGCCGAGCCCCTGCGCGTGCTCGAGATCGTGCTGCCGGCCGCCGGTGGCGGTGCCATGATAGTCACGCGCGCGGACCGCGCCAGGTCCACGAAGAACCGTCCCGTGAGCATCATCGGCTGCGGCGAACATGTGAGCAGCAAGTCGCCCACCTATATGGCAGACATGCTGCAGACCCCGATAGGCCCGGCGTCGGCCAAGGCCTTCGAGATGGCGGGCCTCAAGCCAGCGGACATGCACATGGCGCAGATCTACGACTGCTACACCATCACCGTGATGCTGACGCTGGAGGATGCGGGCTTCTGTGCCAAAGGCAAGGGCATGGATTTCCTGCGCAGCAACGACTTCACCTTCAAGGGCAATTTCCCCATGAACACGCACGGCGGCCAGTTGAGCTTCGGCCAGTCAGGCACGGCCGGCGGCATGTCCCAGGTGATAGAGGCCATCCACCAGATCCAGGGGCGCGCGGGCGAGCGCCAGCTGGGTCGTCATGATCTGGCCTATGTGTCGGGCACCGGCGGTGTGATGAGCGAGCAGGGCGCCTTGATCCTGCGGGGAGCGTAAGAACATGGCTTGGAACAAACCTCTGCCCCATCCGACCGAAATCTCGGCTCCGTACTGGGAAGGCCTCAAGGCCCACGAAGTGCGCATTCAGCAATGCGATCGTGGACATTCACTGTTTTTTCCGCGTACCCATTGCCCCACTTGCGGCTCACGCTCCTTGAAGTGGAGCAAAGTCTCGGGTGAGGGCACGCTTTACAGCTTCACTGTTGCGCGCATTCCCACCATGCCCGAGTTCACGGACGAGATGCCTCAGGCGCTGGCCGTGGTCGAACTCAAGGAAGGCGTGCGCATCAACACCACCATGGTCGGCGTGCCGCCCGAGGCGCTGAGGATCGGCATGGCGGTGCGCCCCGTGTTCGACGAGCGCCCCGGTGAAATCACGCTGCTGCGCTTTACCGACAAGGCCGGCAGCCACCCCGCGGTGATCAAGGCTGAGGAAGCTCCTGTCGCTGCGGCCGTGGCCGAGGATGAAGCCCCCAGACGCAGGATTTCGGTCAAGGACATCGAGGCCATGAAGTCGCTGGTGTCCGAGGAGTACAGCCCCTGGTCCAACGAGTTCACCGTGAGCCAGGAAGTCATCAACGACTTCGCCAAGCTCTCCGGCGACGACTACTGGATCCACACCGACCCGGCGCAGGCCAGGGAGAAAAGCCCGTTCGGCACCACCATCGCCCACGGCGCGCTGGTGCAGGTGCTGGCCAGCCAGCTGCGCATTCCGCTGGACTTCGAGGTGGTGGACTTCAACAACATGGTCAACTACGGCTCGGACCGCCTGCGCTTCCCGACCCCCGTCCCCTCGGGCTGCAAGATCCGCGCGCGCAGCCGCATCAAGTCCGTGGAGCAGGTCAAGAGCGGCGTGCAGATGACCATGGAGCTCAACATCCATGTGGTGGGCCAGGAACGCCCCTCGGTCATCAACGATCTGGTGATTCTCTATATGTGATCGCCGCAGCCCGGGCGGTGGTAGCCGTCCGGGCGGTGTCTGCGTTCTCCAGGTTGGGGCTTTGCCGGAGCAAAGCCCTTTTCTATGTCGGTGTCGGCGCATGTTGACGTGCCGCGTCGCTCACACCTACGGCCATCCTAGGACTCATTGACGAGTTGCCAGCAGGCCGGGCGGGCATTCTAGGGCCGGCATGAAACACAAAGCAACGGGAATGCTGTCGAGTTGTGCAGGCAAGCCGGTGCTCATTAAGATGGAGCGGACGGCCATGTTCTATTTTCGTGAACTGGGTCTGCGCGCACTTCCTTGGTGCGCGACAGCCCGGGCGATACCTTGGCTGCATTGACCTGTTGGGGGGCGTGATGAGCTTGATGCAGGGGATCGCAGATGGCCGGCGGTTCATAAGCGCTGGAAAGCTGGCTCCAGTTCTTTTTCTCGCAGCCCTGGCTGGAGGGGAGGCGGCATGGATACAGGCCCATAAACTGGTCTTTGTGGGCACCGAGCCTGTCCTGTGGGCAACGCTGGTGCTGATATCGATCAGCGCGGCCTATGGCTTGACCGGGCGCAGCCGGGCGCTGTCGGAGATGTCTTACTACGCGGCCCTGTGGGTGGTGGCTGCATTGATAGGCGCGATATTGACCTATCTCTGCGCGACCTTGAACCTGCCCCTGCTGGATGAGGAGTTCACGAATGCCGATCTCGCCCTGGGCTTTCATTGGCTGAGCTTCTATGCTTTTGTTCGGGAGCATAGGCTGGTCGCCACCATTCTCACCATTGCCTATTTCAGCGGCCTGCCGCAGATCTTCTTTTCGATCATCTACCTTGCCCATATAGGAAGAAGCGACAGGAACGACGAGCTATGGTGGTCGTCTACGATAGCCCTGGTTCTGACCTCCCTGCTGTCCGGCCTGTTTCCCGCCGGGGGTACCCTGTTCTACTATTCCATAGGACTGGAGAACGCGGTGCACCTGCCTCACTTCCTGGCACTCCGGGATGGAAGCATGACCGCGTTCTCATTCGACGAAATGAAGGGTATTGTGACCTTCCCTTCGTTTCACACGACGACTGCCTTGCTGCTCATCTATGTGTATCGACAGCTTGGGATATTCCGCTGGGTTCTGGCGCTGAACGTCCTCATGCTGATATCCACTCCTATCAATGGCGGACACTATCTGGTGGACATGATAGGCGGCGGTGCTGTCACCGTGTGTTCCATCTACCTGATGCAGCGCGTCAGATTTTTCCTGAACAGGTAATTTCAAACTAACCCGCGAGGCAGGTATGCGTTTGGGAAATCACAGAACGAAAAATCTGTCGCTTGGCGCCATGCTGCTGCACGAGATCATCCGGGCGCCGCGCGAGATCGGAGCCATCCTCCCTAGTTCGGCGCGTCTCGGCGATGTCATGGCGTCGCTGATTGACGACGGGGAGCAGGGGCTGGTGGTAGAGCTGGGAGCGGGGACGGGCGTCATCACGGAATCCCTGCTGCGCAGCGGTATCGCGCCAAGCCGCTTGATCGTCATAGAAAAGTCCGAGCCGTTCGCCTGTTACCTGTCCGAGCGATTTCCGGATATCTGCGTCGTCCATGCAGATGCCGGCGATTTTCCAGCCGTGCTCGGGCAGACGGCAGTCAAGGCGGTGGTCTCCTGCCTGCCACTGCGTTCGCTTCCCGGCAGCGCCGTCGCCAAGATCACGGCCACCTGGGTGCGTTCGCTGGCGAGCGACGGTCGCATCATCCAGTTCACCTATGCGCCGTTTGGTGCGTCGGCCTGGCAGGATGCAGGGCTGAAACGGATCGGCTGCGAAACCGTGTGGGCCAACTTCCCGCCCGCGCGGGTGGAGGTGTTTTCGAGCCCCTGACTCCATCGGTTCATTCAGCTGCCGGCATCGTCCAGACCGCTGTCCGGGATGACTGCGGCCCGGTCGTGCCTCATGCCTGCAGACCCCGGCATAGGCCTAAGCGCCCGGAGCAGGCGCAAAAAAAGAGTTCAGTGGCCGCCCCAAGCAGCCGCTGAACCCGAATACCAAGTGGAAATGAAAGGCCGGAAGCCGGCTTAGGCCGCTACCTTCTGGCGCTGGCGCACCATGGTCAGGGCCGTGTCCTCGATCATGTCTTCCTGGCCGCCCACCATGCCGCGGCGGCCCAGCTCCAGCAGCAGCTCGCGTGCGGGAATGCCGTACTTGGCTTCGGCACGCTTGGCAAACAGCAGGAAGCTGCCGTACACGCCCGCATAGCCCAGCGTGAGCGCGTCGCGGTCGATACGGATGGGGAAGTCCATCAGCGGCACGACCAGGTCCTCGGCCACGTCCTGGATCTTGAACACGTCCACGCCGGTCTCTATGCCCATGCGTGCGCAGACGGCGACCAGCACCTCCATGGGGGTGTTGCCCGCGCCCGCGCCCAGGCCTGCAGCCGCAGCGTCGATGCGGTTGGCGCCGACTTCCACGGCGGCCAGAGAATTGGCGATGCCCATGGCCAGGTTGTGGTGGCCGTGGAAGCCCAGCTCGGTCTCGGGCTTGAGGGCCTGGCGCACGGCGGTCAGGCGCTCCTTCACGTCATCGGGCAGCATATAGCCGGCCGAGTCGGTGATGTAGATGCAGTTGGCGCCATAGCTCTCCATCAGCTTGGCCTGCTTGACCAGGCCTGCGGCACTGTTCATATGGGCCATCATCAGAAAGCCCACGGTGTCCATGCCCATCTTGCGGGCCATGGAGATATGCTGCTCGGACACGTCGGCTTCGGTGCAGTGCGTGGCCACACGGATGGTGGACACGCCCAGCTCGTGGGCCATCTTCAGGTGATCGACGGTGCCAATGCCGGGCAGCAGCAGGGCCGAAACTTTGGCCTGCTTCATCAGCGGGATGACGGTGGACAGGTACTCTTCGTCGGTATGGGCAGGAAAGCCGTAGTTGACCGAGCTGCCGCCCAGACCGTCGCCATGGGTGACTTCGATCAGCGGCACGCCCGCGGCGTCCAGGCCGCAGGCCACGGACTTCATCTGCTCCAGCGTCATCTGGTGGCGCTTGGGGTGCATGCCGTCACGCAGCGTCATGTCGTGGACGGTGATCTTCTTACCTTTGAGGCTCATTCTTTTCTCCTGCAAATCAGGCCAGTGCGGCTTCAGCGGGCTCAAAGCGGCCAGCCAGGATTTCTTCGGCAAACATCTCGGCCGTGCGCGCGGCGGCGGCGGTCATGATGTCCAGATTGCCCGCGTACTTGGGCAGGTAGTCGCCCAGGCCTTCCACTTCCATGTAGATGGAGACGCGGTTGCCGTCGATCACGGGGCCGTTGACCAGCTTGTAGCCGGGCACGTATTTCTGCACTTCCTTGATCATGGCCTGCACCGAGGCTTCGATCTCGGCGGGCTTGGGCGTGTCCACCGTCAGGCAGTGGATGGTGTCGCGCATGATCAGCGGTGGCTCCGCCGGGTTGATCACGATGATGGCCTTGCCCTTTTGCGCGCCGCCGATCTTCTCGACGGCACCGGCCGTGGTGCGGGTGAACTCGTCGATGTTCTTGCGGGTACCGGGGCCGACGGAGCGGCTGGAGACCGTGGCCACGATCTCGCCATAGCTCACGGCCTGCACGCGCGATACCGCAGCCACCATGGGGATGGTGGCCTGGCCGCCGCAGGTGACCATGTTCACGTTCATGGCCTTTTCGGCGACCTTCTCGGCCAGGTTCACGCTGGGCACGCAATAGGGGCCGATGGCAGCGGGCGTCAGGTCGATCATCAGCACGCCCAGCTCGTTGAGCTTGCGGCTGTTTTCGGCATGGACATAGGCGCTGGTGGCGTCGAAGGCGATCTGGATGCCGTCTTGCTTGACGAAGGGCAGCAGGCCGTCCACGCCTTCGGCCGTGGTCTTGAGGCCGAATTCCTTGGCGCGCTTGAGGCCATCGGATTCAGGATCGATGCCGACCATCCACACGGGCTCCAGAATCGGGGAGCGCTGCAGTTTCATGAGCAGATCGGTGCCGATATTGCCGGGACCGATCAGTGCGCACTTGATCTTTTTTTGCGTCATGGTGTCTTACTCAGTGAATTGAATGGAGCAGGTGCCCAGGCCTTCGATGACCATCTCGAAATAGTCGCCGGCGGCCGCAGGCACCAGGGGAGCGAGGGAGCCGGAGAGAATCACTTCGCCGGCCTTGAACGGAATGCCGAAAGCGCCCAGGGTGTTGGCCAGCCAGGCCACGGCTTCGGCCGGATGGCCTTGCACGGCGCTGCCCAGGCCCGAGCCCGCGCTCTGGCCGTTCTTGCTCATCTGCATGGCGGCAGCGGCCAGGTCTAGCGAGGCGGGATCGGTGTGCTGGCGGCCGATGACGAAGACGCCGCAGGAGGCGTTGTCGGCCACCGTGTCCTGGATGCGGATCTTCCAGTCGTTGATGCGCGAGTCCACGATCTCGAAGCAGGGCGCTACCCACTCGGTGGCGGCCAGCACGTCTTCCCTGGTTACGCCCGGGCCTTGCAGGTCCTTCTTGAGCATGAAGGCGATCTCGCCCTCGGCGCGCGGCTGGATCAGGCCGGCCCGCTTGAGCGAGACGGCAGCGCCGTCTTCGTATTCCATGCTGTCGGTCAGAAAGCCGAAGTCGGGCTGGTGCACGTTCAGCATGTCCTGCACGGGCTTGGAGGTCACGCCTATCTTCTTGCCGATCACGCGTTCGCCCGAGGCTTCGCGCAGGCGCAGCATGTGCAGGGAGATGTGATAGGCATCCTCCACCGTCATCTCGGGGTGGCTGTCGGTCAGCGGTGCCAGGGTCCTGGCGGCGCGCAACGCCTCATACAGGCGCTGGCCCTGGGTTTCAATGAATTGCTTGTCGCTCATGGATTCAGCCGTTTTTCATGAAGTCGATGCAGGTACGGTTGAACATTTCGCGATGCTCGACCTGCACCCAGTGACCGCACTGGTTGACCAGCACGACGCGGCAGTTCTTGATGCCCTTGGCCAGCTTGTCGGCGCCGCCCACGGGGTTGAAGGCATCCTGCATGCCCCAGAAGCCCAGGACATTGCATTGCAGCTGCGGCAACTGCTCGGTCATATTGGGGATGTACAGGCGCGAGCGCGAGGCCTCGGTCTGTGTCAGCGCAATCGGGGCGCGCTCGTTGATGATCTCGTCGGTCAGCAGGGCCTGGTCCACCACCTGCATGCTCATGACGGCGCGCATGGCTTCGGGGCCGGTCTTGCCCGATTTGTAGACATTGAACATATTGGCAATGCCGGGCATGGCCATATAGGCTTCAAACTCTTCCACGCCACCGGGTGCCATGAGGATCAGGCTTTTGACATCTTCTGGGTACTTGAGCGCATAGCCCAGGGCCACCGCGCCGCCCAGCGAGTTGCCCAGCAGGGTGATGTTCTTTAGCCCCAGTTGCTCCACCAGGCCCTTGACGCCAGCGATGAAGAAGTCCATGTCGTACTGCTTGGGCTCTTCGGTCTTGGAAGACAGGCCGTAGCCCAGCAGATCGGGCACGATGGAGCGTAAGCCGGCCTTGGCAAATTCGGGATAGTTGCCCTTGAAGTTGCTGTAGCCGCTGGCACCGGTGCCGGCGCCGTGCAGAAAGATCACGGGGTCGCCCGAGCCCTGCTCGTGATAGTGCACGCGCTGGGGAAGACCGGCCACCAGGCCGATGTCCACATATTTGCCTTCTGGAATGGAAAAAGTGCTCATCTCTGTTCTTTATGCTTGGAGTGGATAGGCGAAGGCTGTCTCCTGCCTTCGGGTGAGGGATAGCATTGACGGGGGCTCAGGTCTTGGCCTGCCAGAGCTTGGGCAGACCGGGGTCGGTGGCGGCAATGGCTTTCTTGAGTAGATTGCGCAGGGTGGCGGCTTCCATTTCGCCCAGGCTGGCGATCAGGTCGGTCTCGACGGCCTTGGCGGCCGCCAGCACATGGAGGATGGCCTCGTTGCCCTGGGGCGTGAGCTGCAGCGACCGTTCGCGCTCCGGGCTTTCCTCGACCCAGCCCTTGCGAATCAGCGACTGCAGGGCCACGGCACCGATATCCGTGCCGGTATAAGCCATGTGCGCGGCAATCTCGGCCGGCGTCTGCGGCTGCTGGATGCTGAGCAGCGAGAGCACGTAGAAATCGACGTCGGTCATGCCGAAGTCGGCCATGGGCTTGCGCAGGCCGCTCAGAAACTGGAAGTGCGCGCGGCCCATCAGATAGCCGATGAGATTCTCGGAATAGGCGGTGTTGGTGTCGGCCGCGGGTTCGCTGGCAATGGGCTGGGCCTTGCGCGAAGCCAGGGCGTAGCCGCCCGTCACATACAGCAGGGGCGGATGCGGGTTGGCGTCGTAGTCGGTGACCTCGCCCACAAAGATGATGTGGTCGCCCCCGTCGTACTGGAAAGCGGTCTTGCACTTGAAGCGCGCGCTGCAGTCCTGCAGCAGGGGAGCATGGGCGGCCTCGGAGTCCAGCGCCAGACCCGAGAACTTGTCCTCGCCGGCCCTGGCGAAGCGGTTGGACAGGGCTTCTTGCTCGTTGGAGAGGATGTGCACGTTCCAGGTGTCGGCACTCTGGAACACGGGCAGGCTGCGCGCGTTCTTGGCCAGGCTCCACAGCACCATGGGCGGCTCCAGCGAGACCGAGTTGAAGCTGTTGGCCGTGATCCCCACAGGCTCACCGCTTTCGGCACGGGTGGTGACGATGGTGACCCCGGTGCCGAACATGCCCAGGGCGCGGCGGAAGTCTTTGGGGTCGTAAGTGGCTGCAGTACTTTGCATGGCTGAAGGTCTCCTTGCTGCAAGAGTGCTGCCAGCGGCTTTTTTTTGAATCCTTCACATGGACTAGCAGGGAAAAAACGTGCTCGGTATTTGCCCTAGGCAGGTGTTTTCCGGAGGGCTGCAGAGCGCGCCGCGGGGCGCTGGGGGCCGCTATGGATGCCGTTAGTCTGATCGGACGATGAATGCGTTTTCGCATGGTGAGAGCATTCTTTGCCATAGGCGCGATGCCTTGCCCACCACACCACAAGCCGCCCGGTGGAGCGGCAACTGGAGACTTGTAATGAACGCCATGACAGATAACTACCTCACCCCGGATGCTCTCGCCGTGATCGAGCGCGCCAAGGCCCTGGCCGTCAAGCTGGCCGAACGCGCCCAGCAGGCCGACCGTGAAGGCAGGATCAGCGACGAGACCATTGCCGAGATGGCCGAGGCAGGTCTGTTCCGCGTGCTGCAACCCAAGCGCTGGGGCGGCTATGAGATGGATCCGCGCGTGTTCTACAGCGTGCAGATGGAGCTGGCCAAGGGCTGCATGTCCACGGCCTGGATCTATGGCGTGGTCGGCGTCCACCCCTGGCAGCTGGCGCTGTTCCCCGACCAGGCCCAGCAGGATGTCTGGGGCAAGGACAGCGGCGTGCGCATCGCCTCCACCTATATGCCCACGGGCAAGGCCGAGCCCGTGGAAGGCGGCTTCAAGTTCAGCGGCCGCTGGAGCTTCTCCACCGGCTCCAAGCACTGCGACTGGCTGTTCCTGGGCGGACTGCTGCCCAAGCGCGATGGCACGCCGGGCCTGGAGCATGTGACCTTTCTGCTGCCCAAGTCCGACTACCGCATCGAGGACAACTGGGACGTGCTGGGCCTGCGCGGCACGGGCAGCCACGACATCGTGGTGGAAAACGCTTTCGTGCCCGCCCACCGCATCCAGTACACCAACGACCACAGCGACGCGGGCTGTCCCGGCCGCCAGGAAAACACCGGCTGGCTGTTCCGCATTCCCTTCACCCATGTGTTCCAGCGCGCGGTCTCCACGGCCTGCCTGGGCGCGCTGGAGGGCGCGATCGCCGCATTCACCCAGCGCGCCATCTCCCATGTGGGCAAGCACGGCAACAAGATGGCCGAGGACGTGAATGCCCAGACCGCCGTGACCGAAGCCTCGATAGCGCTGGATCAGCTCAAGCTCACGCTGTTCCGCAACTATGCGCGCATCGTCGATGCCGCCAAGACCGGCATCCAGCTCTCGCTCGAGGAGCGCCTGCTGCAGCGCGCCCAGGCCTCCTATGTGCCCAAGCTCACGGGCTTCCATGCCAACGAGCTGATGCGCGCCTGCGCCGCCAGCGGCACGTTCAAGACCAACCCCATCGAGCGCGTGTTCCGCGACATCCACCAGGGCCGCACCCATATCGCCAACAACACCGACGCCTATGTGCGCGCCTACGGCTCGCATGTGCTGGGCATTCCCAACCAGGAACCCTTCGTCTGATCGCAGCAGGCTGGGACGGCGGCGGCAACCCGGCGGTGGCCGCCGCCGATATCCGTTGGCAACAGTCCATCCATAAAACAAGTATTCCGGGAGACAAGGTATGGCAGAACAAGAATATGACCTGATCGTCGTGGGTTCGGGCGCGGGTGCCATGCTGGGCGCCATTCGCGCTCAGGAGCAAGGCCTCAAGACCCTGGTGGTCGAGAAGGCCGATCTGTTCGGTGGCACTTCGGCCCTGTCGGGTGGCGGCATCTGGATTCCGCTCAACTACGACCAGCCGCGTGCGGGCGTCCAGGACGATCTGGACACCGCTTTCAGCTACATGAAGCGCTGCGTGCGCGGCATGGCCACGGATGACCGGGTGCTGGCCTATGTGGAAACCGCGAACAAGATGGCCGAGTATCTGCGCCAGATCGGCATTCCCTACCGCGCCATGGCCAAGTACGCGGACTACTACCCGCATATCGAGGGCTCCAAGTCCGGCGGCCGCACCATGGACCCGATGGATTTCGACGCTTCCAAGCTCGGCCTGGAGGCGTTGGAGACCATGCGCCCATGCCTGCCCGGCAACCAGCTGTTCGGCCGCATGAGCATCAGCGCGTTCGAGGCCCATTCCATGCTGTCGCGCGAGCTCAAATCGCGCTTCACCATCATCGGCATGATGCTCAAGTACTTTCTTGACTACCCCTGGCGCAGCAAGACGTGCCGCGACCGCCGCCTGACCGGGGGCCAGGCGCTGGTGGCGGGCCTGCTGACGGCCGCGCGCAAGGCCGGTGTCGAGATGTGGCGCAATGCCCCGCTCAAGGAACTGGTGCAGGATGGCGCGGGCCGCGTGACGGGCGTCATCGTCGAGAAAAACGGTCAACGCCTGCAGCTCGGCGCCAGGCGCGGCGTGCTGTTGGGCGCAGGCGGTTTCGAGCGCAACCAGCAGATGCGCGAGCAGTATTTGAACAAGCCCACCCAGGCCGAGTGGACGGCCACCCCCGTGGGCGGCAACACCGGCGATGCGCACCGTGCGGGCCAGGCCGCAGGGGCACAGCTGCATCTGATGGACTGGTCCTGGGGCGTGCCGACGATGGACGTGCCCAAGGAGCCTTCATACCGCGGCATCTTTGTGGAGCGCTCCCTGCCGGGCTGCATGGTGGTCAATGCCAAGGGACAGCGCTTTCTCGACGAGTCCGGTCCCTATCCCGAGTTCCAGCAGGCCATGCTGGCTGAGCATGCCAAGGGCCATGGCGGCGTGCCGGCCTGGATCGTGTTCGACGCCAGCTTCCGCGCCCGGAACCCCATGGGGCCGCTGATGCCCGGCTCCGCCGTGCCCGACAGCAAGCTGCGCAAGAGCTGGCTCAATACCGTGTATTGGAAGGGTGAGACGCTCGATGAACTCGCGGCCCAGATCGGTGTCGATGCCGCGGGTCTCAAGGACAGCGCGCGCCGCATGACCGAATATGCCAGGACCGGCAAGGATCTGGACTTTGATCGCGGCGGCAATGTGTTCGACCGCTATTACGGCGATCCGCGCCTGAAGAACCCCAATCTCGGCCCCATAGAAAAAGGCCCGTTCTATGCGATGCGCCTTTGGCCCGGAGAAATCGGCACCAAGGGCGGTCTGCTCACCGATCGCGAGGGCCGCGTGCTCGACACCCAGGGCCAGACCATAGCGGGTCTGTACTGCGTGGGCAATAACTCCGCTTCCGTGATGGGGCCAACCTATCCGGGCGCGGGCTCGACGTTGGGTCCGGCCATGACTTTTGCCTTCCGCGCGGTGGCCGACATGTTGGGCAAGCCGCTGCCACTCGAAAACCCCCAGTTGCTGGGCAAGGCCGTCTGAGCAGGAGCGCGCGATGAAAAACAGTTCCCAAAAACAAATCAGCACCATCAATCCCGTGGATGCGGCGCTGGACGTGGGCTCTGCCGACGAAGTCCTGTGGTCGGACGCCGCGGACGTGGTCGTCGTCGGCTGGGGCGCGGCGGGTGCGAGTGCGGCCATCGAGGCCCGCGAACAGGGCGCCGAGGTGCTGGTGATAGACCGCTTCGGCGGCGGCGGTGCCAGCGTGCTTTCGGGTGGCGTGGTCTATGCGGGCGGCGGCACGGCCTACCAGAAGCAAGCCGGCTTCGAGGACACGCCCGAGGCCATGGCGGACTACCTCAAGCATGAAGTCAACGGCGTGGTCAGCGATGCGACTCTTGCACGCTTCAGCCGCGACAGCGTCGCGAATCTGCAGTGGCTGGAAAAGCAGGGCGTGAGCTTCGGCTCCACCATGCCGGCTTACAAGACCTCGTATCCGCCCGATGGCATTTACCTGTACTACTCGGGCAACGAGGTAGTGCCGGCCTACGGCAATCCCAAGTTGGCCAAGAAGCCCGCACCGCGCGGCCACCGCGTGGTGGCCAAGGGGCAGTCGGGCGCCACCTTCTATGCGGCCCTCAAGCAGTCCACCTTGGCGCAGGGCGCGCGTGCGCTGACCCAGGCGCGCGTGCAGCGCCTGGTGCGCGAGCGGGATACGGGCCGGGTGCTGGGCGTGGAGGTCATGGTGTTGCCGGCCGGCGATGCGCGCACCGAGCGCCACAAGAAGCTCGACGAACTGGTGGCCAAATGGCGTCTGTACCAGGCGCCGCGCGCCCAGGCGGGCCGGCGCGAGGCCGCGCAGATCGAAAGCGAGATCGGCGAGAGGCGCTTCATCCGCGCCAGACAGGCCGTGGTGCTCTCTACGGGCGGCTATGTCTTCAATTCCGAACTCATGAACCAGCATGCTCCGGCCTATACGCCGGGCTGGCTCACGGGTGCCGCAGGCTGCGATGGTTCGGGCCTGCGCCTGGGCCAGTCGGTGGGCGGCATAGGCCAGGATCTGAACAATATCTCGGCCTGGCGTTTCATCACGCCGCCCTCGGTCTGGCCCAAGGGCCTGGTGGTCAACACCAGGGGCGAGCGCTTTTGCAATGAGCAGGTCTATGGCGCCAAGCTGGGCTACGAGATGATGGAAAACCAGGGCGGCAAGGCCTGGCTCATCATCGACAGCCATCTGCGCCGCCAGGCGACCTGGCAGTGCCTGTTCGGCGGTCTCTGGGCGTTCCAGTCCATGCCAGCGCTGGCGCTGATGTACAAGGTGGCGGTCAAGGGGCGGTCGGTGGCCGATCTGGCCAAAAAGATAGGCGCCGATGCCCTGGTGCTGCAGCGCCAGTTCGATGCGGCCAATGCCGCGGCGCGCGGCGAACGCGACGACCCCATGGGCAAGTCCCGGGACATGCGCCATGAATTCAAGGACGGCTCGCTGTTCGCCATCGATATCTCCATCAGCCAGAAGATGTTCCCGATTGCCGTGCTCAGTCTCGGCGGCCTCCAGGTGAACGAGGACAGCGGTGCGGTCACCGATGGCGCGGGCCGGGATATTCCGGGCCTGTATGCCGCGGGCCGCACCGCGATCGGCATCGCCTCGTCACGCTATGTCAGCGGTCTGTCGCTGGCCGACTGCGTGTTCTCCGGCCGCCGCGCCGGCAAGGCGGCAGCGCTGGCAAGTGACCAGGCCGTCGCGCAGCCGGCTGCGGCTATGGAAAGCCTGAGTTCCTGACCCCATGGTGTGGGGGCAGCCTGGTGCCGGGGCGTCGGCACCAGGCTGCGCAAAAGAGTGTGAGTGAGTAAGGGGTATATAAAAAATGAGCAGTGAAGCCAACGGTGCCGCATCGCGCTACCACCCGTTGCGGGTGCGTGCGGTGATCGACGAAACGCATGACACCAAGTCGATTGTGTTCGATGTGCCCGAGACCCTGGCGGAACAGTTCCGCTACCGTCCAGGCCAGTTCCTGACCTTGCGGCTGCCGATCGAAGGCCGCTATGTGCCGCGCTGCTATTCCATGTCCAGTGCGCCGGCGCTGGACGATGCGCTGCGCGTGACCGTCAAGCGCGTGCACCAGGGGCGCGGCTCCAACTGGGTCTGCGACAAGGTGCGCGTGGGCGACACCATCGAGCTCATGCCGCCCTCGGGCCTGTTTTCGCCCAGGAATCTGGCGCAGAACTTTCTGCTGCTGGCCGGCGGCAGCGGCATCACGCCGGTCTTCTCGATCCTGCGCACCGTGCTCAAGCAGCACCAGGGCCAGGTGGTGCTGTTCTATGCCAATCGCGACGAGCGCTCGGTGATCTTCAAGCAGGATCTGCAGCAGCTGGCCGCCGAATACCCGCAGCGCCTGCAGATCGTGCACTGGCTGGACTCGGTCCAGGGCGCACCCTCGCAGCAGCAGCTCGCGGCCTGGGCCAGGCCCTGGGTTGCCGATGCGGGTCAGGCCTTTATCTGCGGACCCGGCCCCTTCATGGATGCGGCGCAGGCGGCCATGGTCGAGGCGGGAATGGCCGCCGAGCAGGTGCATGTGGAGCGCTTCGTCTCGCTGCCCGACGAGGAAACCCTGCAGCAGATGCAGCAGCAGGATGCGGCCGCTCCCGTGGCGGCCGCCGTCGACGAGGCCGTGGTGCAGCTGCGCCTGGATGGCGAGGAATACGAATTCACCTGCGGTGGCACGGAAACGCTGCTCGAAGCCGGCCTGCGCGCGGGCATCAACGTGCCGTTCTCCTGCCAGGCCGGCATGTGCGCTTCCTGCATGTGCCAGGTGCAGGACGGCAGCGTGCATCTGCGCCACAACGAGGTGCTCGATGCCAAGGACCTGGCCAAGAAGTGGACCCTGGCCTGCCAGTCCGTGCCCACCAGCGAAAAGCTGCGCGTCAAATTCCCGGAGTAATTTATGTCGAATATCAATCAGAGCGCGGCGCAGGAGTCATGGCAGACCCTGCCCGGCATGCTGGCCGATGTGGCCGGCCGCTTCGCCGACCGCGCGGCCATTGTCGAGAATGGCAGGTCCATCAGCTACCAGCAGCTGCAGCAGCTCAGCCGCGAGGCGGCGCGTGCGCTGATGACGCTTGGGGTGCAGGCCGGCGATCGCGTGGCCCTGTGGGCGCCCAATCTCAGCGAATGGATTGTCGCGGCCTGCGGCGTGCATGCCGCGGGCGCCGTGCTGGTGCCGCTGAACACGCGCATGAAGGGCGCCGAGGCCGCCGATATCCTGGAGCGCAGCCGTGCCAAGGTCCTGGTCAGCGTGGGCGACTTCCTGAACCACTATTACCCCGACCTGCTCGGCGGCCTGCGTCCGGCAACGCTGGAGCATCTGGTGGTGCTGGGCGACAAGGTGCAGGCCAGTGCCGACCTGAGCTGGGAGCAGTTCATGGCCAGGGCGGCGGGCACCGATGCCCAGGCCCAGCTGCAGCGCGAAGCGCAGATCCGGCCCGACGATACGGCGGACCTGATGTTCACCTCGGGCACCACGGGCCGCCCCAAGGGGGTGATGTGCGCGCACCGGCCGACGATTCTGGCCTTCAAGGCCTGGTCCGAGGTGGTGGGTCTGAGCGAGGGCAGCCGCTATCTGATCGTCAACCCCTTCTTCCACACTTTCGGCTACAAGGCCGGCTGGGTGGCGGCCCTGCTGCAGGGTGCGACCGTCTATCCCGAGCAGGTGTTCGACGCCGACGCGATCTTGCGCCGCATCGAAAGCGACCGCATCAGCTTCATGCCCGGGCCGCCCACGCTGTTCCTGTCCATGCTGGCCCATCCGGGGCTCAAGAACTTCGATCTGAGTTCGATGCAGTCCTCGGTCACCGGTGCTTCCACCGTGCCGCCGATCCTGATCCGGCGCATGCGCGAAGAGCTGGGCATCAAGAATGTGACCACGGCCTACGGCCTGACCGAGTGCGGCGGCTGCGCCACGCTCTGTGATCCGGCCGATGATGTGGGCACGGTGGCCAATACCTGCGGCAAGGCCCTGCCCGGCACCGAGGTGCGCTGCGTGGATGAGCAGGGGCTGCCCGTGGCGGCCGGCGAAGCCGGCGAAGTGCTGCTGCGTGGCTATCACATCATGCAAGGCTATTTCGAGGACGAGCAGGCCACGGCGGAAACCATAGATGCCGATGGCTGGCTGCACACGGGCGACGTGGGCGTGCTCGACGAACGCGGCTATCTGCGCATCACCGACCGCCTCAAGGACATGTTCATCGTGGGCGGCTTCAACTGCTACCCGGCCGAGATCGAGCGCATGCTCTCCAACCACCCCGACGTGGCCCAGGTGGCGGTGCTGGGGGTGGCCGACGAGCGCATGGGCGAAGTGGGCTGCGCCTGCGTGGTGGCACGCAATGGCGTGCGACTGGACCGCGAGGCGTTCATCGCCTGGTGCCGTGCCAATATGGCCAACTACAAGGTGCCGCGCTTTGTGCTCCAGCTCGACAGCCTGCCCGTGAACGCCTCCAACAAGGTGCAAAAGCGCGACTTGGTGCAGATCGTCAAGGCGAAGCTGGAAGCGGCCGCACAGCCGGCCTGAAGGCTGCAAAACGAAAAAATGCCGGCTTCCCAAATCTGGGTGAAATTCGTGGCTATAATCTGAGTCTGCTCTGTGAAGCAAGATGCTTTTCAGAAATGCGGGAATAGCTCAGTTGGTAGAGCGATACCTTGCCAAGGTATAGGTCGACGGTTCGAACCCGTTTTCCCGCTCCAAATTTTGAAAAGGGAAGCAAAAGCTTCCCTTTTTTATTGCCTTGGTCGCATGGCTGATGCAATACTTCTGCGCTGGTGCATGCGCCAGCGCCTGAAGTGGGCCCCGATGGTGAAATTGGTAGACACTGCAGACTTAAAATCTGCCGCTCTTTACGGAGCGTACCGGTTCGATTCCGGTTCGGGGCACCAGTTCTTTTAGGGTGTTGATGAGGACTTCAGGCTTGTGGCCTTGAAGTCCTTTTTGCTTTTGCGGCCGCTGAAAAATAGCGTTCTCGGCGCCTAAAACATGGATGACAGAAACCTGTCGGCTCCCGTGCCCTGCATCGAAAAATCCTCTTGATGTCGTTATTCTTGCTGCATTGCAACAAAACATGCCCTGTACTGCCGTGATCACGGGGCTTGTTCAGGGATGAACGTTAAAGATTGGTCTTTTCTTCTGGTCATTGCGACCATTCTCCTCATGCCCGGGCCCACGAATACTTTGCTGGCCTCTTCGGGTATCAGCCAGGGGCTGCGCCGCTCGGCTCCTTTGCTGTCCTTTGAGTGTCTGGGCTATGTCTGTGCGACCAGCATCTGGGGACTGGTGCTCAACACCACGATGCATGACTATCCTTTTGTCATCAACCTCATCAAGGTGGTCAGCGGCCTGTATATCGCCAAACTGGGCTTGCGGCTCTGGTATCAAGCCAGGCGGGATCCGCTGCAGGAGCTGCTGGTTTCGGTCAAGCCCCTTGAACTGTTCATTGCGACGTTGCTCAACCCCAAGGCCGTGATCTTCGCGATGGCGCTGTTTCCGGTGCAGACTTGGCTCAGCGTCTCCAACTATGCGGGAGTCATGGGCAGCTTTGTGCTGTTGGTGGCATCGATCGGCGGCCTGTGGATTGTCTTTGGCTCCGTGCTCATGGCCGGCCGCGTTCGCTGGCTGCAGCCCCAGGTGTTTCAGCGCCTGGCGGCATTGACGCTGTGGGGGTTCTCGGTCTGGTTGCTGGTCAACGGTATTTTCTTCTGAGCGCTGTTGAGTCCACGAGTCTGCGCGGTTATGACTTCGGTGAGAAAATCTCTCTCTGTAATGCTATTTGGCACAGGGGTGCCAGGCATTGGTTAAGGAGCTTGGAAAAGCTCCGGCTTCGATGCAAGATGGGGCGGTAGTTCTGCCATGCTGGCGGGGCCTGCACTCCAAGAGAATGAAGATGTCTAGTTACAACGCTGCTTTTGAAATCCATGTCCACGGTCAGGTTCTGCTCCGTGCTGATGTCACGTATGAGCAGCTGCAAGATGCGCTGCGCCCCTTGTGGGCCTATGCGGGTGCGCGCTCGCTGGCGGACGGCGAGGCCAGCTTCTACGAGGAGGAGCCGGGCATCCAGTTCGATGCCAAGGAGCATGTGCTGCAGATGTGCTGGACGGTGCGCGGCGACGACGATTTCCGCCAGGCACTGGACGATATGTGCATGGGCCTGAACGAGCTGGCCGACCAGGGCGCAGCCATCGAGGTGACGTTCTACGACACCGAGTTCGATGAGGAAGAGGCTCCGCCCGAGGTCCAGAGCCGCGATGACTTCATGATGCTGTTCGTGGGCCCCAATCCCGCCGCCATCATGCAGGTGCAGCGCGATCTGCTGGTGCAGGATGTCGTCAACCTCATGGAGCGCCACTTCGACGGCTCCGAGCTGGGCGGCGTGGTGCAGGAGATAGACAAGCTGTTCTCCGAGCGTTTCGAGGCCCTGGTCAGCTCGCTGGAGCTGGGCAAGCCGCCGCGCGGCGGCTTGGGTGGTTCGGGTTCGGGCCATGGCGGCAACCGCCGCCCGCGCCATCTGCATTGAGCGTCGTCGTCAACCGACGCCAGCGAGACCAAGCCCCGGCGCTGCGGCTGCAGCGCCTTTGGGGCTTTTCGTCGATATGAAGCCCATTCCCACGCCCAAGTACTCAGGTGCGATCATGCCGCGGCGCGAGGCCGCGGCGGGTGCCTCGGCGCTGGCTTTGCCGTATCTGAGCGGCTATGCGCCTGCGCTGCAGAACCAGGTGCGTGACTGGCTGCAGGCGGGCAAGGCCGGGGAGTGGCTGCGGCGCAAATATCCGCAGGCCCATGCGGTGCGCACGGACAAGGCGCTCTACGCCTATGTGGACGAGATCAAGGCCGAATATCTGCGCAATGCAGGCCAGCTGCACAAGGTGGCCTACGACAGCAAGATTCATGTGGTGCGCAATGCGCTGGGCCTGCACACGCGCCGCGCCATAGCGCATGGCGGCAAGCTCAACGCTCGCCACGAGATCCATGTGGCCACCATGTTCAAGCAGGCGCCCGATGCTTTCCTGCGCATGATCTGCGTGCATGAGCTGGCCCATATCCGCATCATGGATCACGACAAGGCCTTCTATCAGCTATGCACGCATATGGAGCCGGACTACCACCAGCTCGAATTCGATGTGCGCTTTTATCTCAGCTATCTGGACGCGGGCGGCGAGCCGCTTTGGACCTGAGCGGCTCAGGCCGCAATGGCGAGCGCGCTGGGCGAGCTCACGTCCACATGGCTGCAGCAGCTGGCGGGCAGCTCCAGCCAGCGCTGGGCGGCCGCCTCGAGTGCGGGCAGCGCCCCCGTGGTCACGAGCCGGATCTGCTGCGCCGGCGCCAGCTGCCGTTCATCGGTTTCGCGCGCGAGCAGGGCGCGCTGCTCCAGCATGCGGCGGGTCTGGCGCGCGACGGGCGCGCCGGTGTCCAGCAACTGAATGTCAGGCCCCAGCAGCGCGCGCAGCTCGTCCTTGACAAACACATAGTGGGTGCAGCCCAGCACCAGCGTATCCATCTGCCCGGTTTTCAGGCCAAAACTGCCTAAAGCGCTGGTGTACTTTGCGCAGAGTGCTCTGATTTCGGAGGTTTCCGGTTGCTGCGGCAGCGGCTGTTCGGTGCTGCGCTCTATCGCCTTGGCCAGGCCGTCGCAGGCCTGGAGATGGAAGCGGGCACGCTGGCCATGCTCGGCCACGAGCCTGGCAACACGCTGGCTGCCGACCGTGCCGCGTGTGGCCATGACGCCCACATGGTGGGTCTGGCTGGAAAAGGAGGCGGGCTTGATCGCGGGCTCCACGCCGATCACGGGCAGCTCAGGCATCTGCGCGCGCAGCATCTCGACGGCGGCTGCCGTCGCCGTGTTGCAGGCGATGACCAGTATCTTGATGCCGTGGCGCTCGCATAGATGCTGGGCGATGGCCAGTGTGCGCTCCTGGACGAAGGCGTCGCCGCGTGCATCGCCGTAGGGGGCGTTGCCGCTGTCGGCCAGATACACAAAGCTCTCATGGGGCAGCTCGTGGCGCAGCGCCTGCAGCACGCTGAGACCGCCGACACCGCTGTCAAAAATGCCTATGGGAGAGGAAGTTGTGGGCATGGGCGGGCGATAAGGTCTGGGTTTGAATCTGGAGCCGGGCGTCAGTATGCGTCGCTTCGAGCATCGGTGCTGCGTACAGGGGCTTGGGAATCAGCTGCCCTCGGCGCCCTGGGTCACGGCCAGGCCGCATACGGGGCAGAACCTGTCCTCATGGGCCACTTCATGGCCTGCCGGGCAGCAGCGGGTGCGCAGCAGGTCGGGCCGTCTCCAGCTCGAGAAAAAAATGCAGAAAGCCGCGCCGTAGAACACCATGGCATGACCTGAGAACAGGCGCACACCTTTGGCCATGTCCGTGTCCCTGCTGGCGATGGCGAGCAGAAAGTTGACCAGGGCATAGGCAAAAATTCCATAGACCGCATAGATCATCCACGGCGGGCAGCCGGCCAGCACCTGCTTCCAGGAAAACTTGGCACGACCGCCGCTGTTGATGCGCTGGGCCAGCAGCACCGCGGGAAACCAGACCGCAAAAATGCCGCCGCCGAGAATGGTGGCCGCCGCCGTCTGCACGCTCTCGCTCAGGTGGCTCTGTAGGGAGGGCAGCAGGCCGGCGATGGCCGCCAGCTGGGCGAGCGCACAGAGCAGCAGGCCCAGGCCCGCAACCAGCATCAAGGGGATCAGCAAAAAGCGCATGACCTGAGTATTGCCTATCTCCGCGCCGCCCGGATGTCTTGCTGCTATTCAATGCGTAGCTGTGCGCTCAGTTTGGCAGGGCGCTTTAGCCGACCCCGTGCCTTATTGCCAGCCAGCAGGCATGGGCCTCATCCCACTGCTGTTCATCGAATATCGCGATGCCGGCCTGGCTCAGCAAGGCCGCGGTCACGCCCTGGCCCGCAATGCGCCGGCCGCCAAAGCTGCCGTCGTAGATGTCGCGGCCGCCGCAGGACGGGCTCGACTGCTTGAGCACGGCAAGCCGAATCCCGTGCTTGCGCGCCAGGGCCAGGGCCTGCTCGGCACCGCTGCGGAATGCGGCGGAGACATCCTCGCCATCAGCGCTGAGCACCCGGGCCCGTCCTTGCAGCACGGCCATGCCAGCCGAGCCATGGGGCCGGGGCGGGGCCACGATCTCGGCGGCGGGGCGCGGCGTCGGCAGGCCGCCGGCCGCTTCGGGGCAGCTGGCTATGACCAGCCCCTGTGTCAGCCAGTCTTGCAACACCGGATGCTGCACGGCCTTGTGCCCGCCATCGTAGCGCACGGGCTGGCCCAGCAGGCAGGCGCTGACCAGAATCCTGGGCAGGCCGTTCTCGATGGGCATGGAGCATGGTTTCGGGGAGTTTGTCATCGTCATGGGCTTGGCCGCAGATGCTGCGGCGGTCGATATTCCGGCTGGCGGCCTGAATTCAGATCCAGCGCCTGGTGCGCAGCAGATAGCTTTGGTATTGCGTCCCGAACTTGGCCAGCAGAATGCGCTCCTCGGGCTTGATCTGGAACGCGGTGATGTAGAGCACAAACACCGGCAGGACCAGCAGGGACAGCCAGTTGCCCAGCCATAGCCACCAGGCCGTGAGCAAAAGCGCCATGCCCAGATACATGGGGTTGCGCGTGAAGCGGTAGATACCGCTTTGCACCACGGCCGAAGATTTTTGCGGAGTCAGAGGGTTGACGGTGGTGCGATGCCGGTGAAAAGCCCAGACTCCGGCCAGGTCCGCGCTCAGACCCAGCAAGGCAGGCAGGGCGACCCACAGGACGGGGACGGCCGTTCCCAAGGCCGCGGCCGGCGCGGCACGGCCGACGGCATACATGGCGGCCGCGCAGAGCAGGGCGACGACGGGTGGCGGTATCTTGAGTTCCAGCGCTTTCATGGTGGTATCGGCTTTTGCACCGCCGCCCGCACCGCGTGCAGTGATGAGTGCAGCGATGAGGTGAGGCAGACTATTCGTAGTACTCCCAGGCCGCAAGCATAAGCCCGGCCTGCTCCTCGCTGCCCAGAAACAGGGCCAGCTCGGTCATGATCCTGGCGCGGCCCGGGGGAGTCAGTCCCTCGTCGGGATCGAGCTCCTGCTCGCCCAAGGTTTCATGGGTGTTGGCCACCGTTGCCAGAGCTCCTATGGCAGTGAACAGATCCCCGGCGAACGGCCGGGGCTCCCAGCGTCCCGCGCCGTGGAAGGCAAACAGCACCTGTCCGCCGAGGGTATCCAGAATGAATGGGTCGCCGCCTTGTTCGGCGACGACCAGCCAGTGCTCGGGCCAGTCTGGCAGGGGCTGCGCGGGGCTGGAGCGCCAGGCGTAACCCGATTGCAGATCGAACAGCTTGTGCAACGGCGGAATGCAGACCGGGTTGCCGCCCACGGCAAGAGTACTCCCCACGGGGCCTACGCGCTCATGGAACACCTGGCCCCAGGGACCGATCTGCTCATACAGGCAGACCAGTTCCTGGGGAAGAGGGCGGGTTCCGCGCCAGTCGGAAGCCGCTTGTGGGCGAAGCTCGCCCCAGGGCGCCAGAAGTTGCTTGAGTTGCTGAAGGTCGGGCATGACAGGGGTCAAGGAGTTTTGTGCAGATGGGCATTGGCCAGCGCCACGTCGCGCAGCACCGGTGGCGGCGATATGCATGGATTGGCAGAGGGCTGGCGCCTGGAAAAATGCATGGAGCGGAGGGTTGGCTGCAAACCCTGCGGAAGCTTGGTGTGCTGAGGAAGCCGCATTCGCATTTGCCGGCAAGCTGCGTATTCGACGAACTTCTGGACATCAAGTACAGGTTATCGGTAGTCTAAAGTCTGTCGAATGCTCAGGTTTTTATAGCGGAAAAAATGGGAGCTGCCTCTAGAATAAATCGCCCATGCCCCTGATCTACCTCATACTCCTGCCCTTTGCAGGCAGCCTGCTGGCTGCCCTGTTGCCCGCAAACGCGCGCAATACAGAGTCCACTCTGGCCGGCATCATTGCCCTGGCCTGTGCCGTTCAGGTTGCGCTGCTGTTCCCCGAAGTGGCCGACGGAGCGGTGCTGAGGCAGGAGCTCGAGTGGCTGCCGGCGCTGGGGCTGAATCTGGTCATACGCATGGACGGCTTCGCCTGGCTGTTTTCCATGCTGGTGTTCGGCATAGGCGCGCTGGTCGTGCTTTATGCGCGCTATTACATGTCGCCGGCCGACCCGGTGCCGCGCTTTTTCTCCTTTTTCCTGGCCTTCATGGGAGCCATGGCGGGCGTGGTGCTCTCGGGCAACATCATCCAGCTGGTGTTCTTCTGGGAGCTGACCAGTCTTTTCTCCTTTCTGCTCATCGGCTACTGGTACCACCGCAAGGACGCGCGGCGCGGTGCGCGCATGGCGCTCACGGTGACGGGCACGGGCGGCCTGGCCATGCTGGTTGGCATGCTGGTGCTGGGCCATATCGTGGGCAGCTATGACCTGGACAATGTGCTGGCGGCCGGCCAGCAGATACGCGGCAGCCATCTGTATCCGGTGGCGCTGGTGCTGATCCTGTTGGGCGCGCTGACCAAAAGTGCACAGTTCCCGTTCCAGTTCTGGCTGCCCAATGCCATGGCCGCGCCCACGCCGGTCTCGGCCTATCTGCACTCGGCCACCATGGTCAAGGCCGGGGTGTTCCTGCTGGCGCGCATGTGGCCGGTGCTGGGCGACACCGATGCCTGGTTCTGGCTGGTCGGCGGCGCAGGGGCGCTGACCTTGCTGATCGGCGGCTATTGCGCGATGTTCCAGCATGATCTGAAGGGTTTGCTGGCCTATTCCACGATTTCGCATCTGGGGCTGATCACCTTGCTGCTGGGGCTCAACAGCAAGCTGGCCGCCGTGGCGGCGGTATTCCACATCATGAACCACGCGACCTTCAAGGCCTCGCTCTTCATGGCGGCCGGCATCGTGGACCATGAAAGCGGCACGCGCGATATCCGCCGTCTCTCGGGCCTGCGCCATATGATGCCGATCACCGCCACCCTGGCCTGCGTGGCGAGCGCGGCCATGGCCGGCGTGCCCTTGCTCAACGGCTTTATCTCCAAGGAGATGTTTTTTGCCGAGACCGTCTATCTGGAGGCTGCGCCCTGGATCAAGACGGTGCTGCCCGTGCTGGCCACGGTGGCCGGCATGTTCAGCGTGGCCTATTCGCTGCGCTTTACCGCCGATGTGTTTTATGGCCCCAAGGCCACGGACCTGCCGCACGAGCCGCATGAGCCGCCGCACTGGATGCGCGTGCCGGTGGAGCTGCTGGTGCTGGCCTGTCTGATCGTCGGCATCTTCCCTGCCTGGGCCGTGGGC
The DNA here is from genome assembly GCF_041079535.1 of Comamonas guangdongensis. Lineage (NCBI taxonomy): Bacteria > Pseudomonadati > Pseudomonadota > Betaproteobacteria > Burkholderiales > Comamonadaceae > Comamonas > Comamonas guangdongensis. Next base: position 47,099 of record NZ_JBFYGN010000020.1, read on the forward strand.
GGCTTTCTGGCGACCGCCGCAGCCCCCGTGGTGGGAGGCGAGCTGCCCGAGTACAGCCTGGCGATCTGGCATGGCTGGAACATGCCGCTGATCATGAGCCTGGTGGCCCTGACCGGCGGCATCGTGCTCTACACCATGCTGCGCTGGCAGCGCGAGGCCGGGCACTTCGACACCACGCCGGTGCTGGGGCGTGTCAGCGGACGCAGCATCTTCGAGAATCTGCTGGCCCGCCTCACCCAGCTGGGTAGGGTGGGGCGGCGCAAGCTGTCCACGCGCCGCCTGCAGTGGCAGATGCTGTGGCTGGTCTGCGTGGCGCTGGCGGCGGCGGCGCTGCCGCTGTGGACCTGGGGCCTGAAGCTCGGCAACCGCGGCACCCTGCCGACCTCCACGGCCTTTGTGCTGCTCTGGGTCATAGGCGGCCTGGGCGCGCTGGGCACGGCCTGGAAAGCCAAGTACCACCGTATGACGGCCTTGATCATGCTGGGCGGCACGGGGCTGTGCACGGTGCTGACCTTTCTCTGGTTCTCCGCGCCCGACCTGGCCCTGACCCAGCTGGTGGTCGAGGTCGTGACCACGGTGCTGATACTGCTGGGCCTGCGCTGGCTGCCCAAGCGCGACAAGAACATGCGCACCGCCGACAACGTGGACGCGCGCGCCAGGGCGCGCCGCCTGCGCGATCTGGTGCTGTCCCTGATCGCCGGCGGCGGCATGGCCTGGCTGGCGTTCGCCATGATGAGCCGGCCGTTCTATGAAAGCACCTCCACCTTTTTCCTCGAGCATGCGCTGAGCGGCGGCGGCGGCACCAATGTGGTCAATGTGATGCTGGTGGACTTCCGCGGCTTCGACACCTTCGGCGAGATCGTGGTGCTGGGCATCGTGGCCATCGTCATCTATGCGCTGCTGCGCCGCTTCCGCCCCGCGCGCGAAGCCATGGACATCCCCGAGCAGCAGCGCTATGTGCCGGGCGATCTGCAGACCGATCTGCTCAACCCGCGCAATGCCAGCGATACGGCCGTGGGCTACCTCATGGTGCCCGCCGTGCTGGTGCGCTTGCTGCTGCCTTTCGCAACGCTGGTCGCAGCCTATATCTTTGTGCGCGGCCACAACCAGCCCGGCGGCGGTTTTGTGGCGGGGCTGGTGTTTTCGGTGGCCCTGCTCATGCAGTACATCATCTCCGGCACGCACTGGGTGGAGGCTCACCTGCCGCTGTATCCGCGTCGCTGGATCGCGGCCGGCCTGCTGTTCGCCCTGGGCACGGGCCTGGGGTCCATCGCCGCGGGCTATCCTTTCCTGACCAGTCACAGCTTCGATCTGCATCTGCCCGTGGTCGGCCATGTGCACATCGCCAGTGCCACGTTTTTTGACATCGGGGTGTTTGCCCTCGTGGTCGGCTCCACCATGCTGATATTGACGGCGATTGCCCACCAATCGGTGCGCGGCCATCGCTTCCATGCGCGCATGCTGGAGGAGCAGGAACAGGAAGCCAGAAAGGCCGAGGCCGCCGTGCAGGCCGCTACCGCCGAAGCTCTGGCACGAGGAGGTTTGCAATGAAACACCCCCTGAGCGGCTATGCCGCTTCCCCCTCTCTCTTCTGGAGGGGAACGATGCCCTCGCTGCGGGGCGGCCCTTGCTCGGCATCCCTGGCCGCGCCAGCTTTCCACCAGAGGGCGCAGTAATGGAAATTGTGCTTGCTATTGCCATCGGAATATTGACGGGCTCGGGCGTCTGGCTGCTGCTGCGCCCCCGTAGCTATCAGGTCATCATGGGGCTGGCGCTGCTGTCGTATGCGGTCAACCTGTTTATTTTCTCCATGGGGCGCCAGGGGCTGGCCATCAACAAGACGCCGGTGCTGCAAAACGGCGTACCCACCGATCTGGCCCATTACGCCGACCCCATGCCGCAGGCCCTGGTGCTGACGGCCATCGTCATCGGCTTCGCCATGACGGCGCTGTTTCTGGTGGTGCTGCTGGCCTCGCGCGGCTCCTCGGGCAACGACCATGTGGATGGCGTGCACTCGCGCACCGAGCAGGAAATGCTATGAAGGCTTGGACCGAGTACCTGATGCCGCATCTGATGCTGGCTCCCATCATGCTGCCCATGCTGACGGCGGCGCTGATGCTGTTTCTGCGCGAGGAGCGCCAGCGGCTCAAGCTGGGCCTGAACATCCTGTCCACGGCCCTGGGACTGGTGGTCGTGGTCATGCTGCTGGGCTGGGCCAATCAGGCGGGCTCCTCCATGTCGGTCTACATGCCCGGCAACTGGCCCGCACCGTTCGGCATCGCGCTGGCGCTGGACAGGCTCACGGCCCTGATGCTGCTGGTGACCTATGTGGTGGCGCTGGCGGCCCTGGTCTTCTCGGCCGCGCGCTGGCACAAGGCCGGGGTGCATTTCCATCCGCTGTTCCAGCTGCAGCTCATGGGGCTGAGCGGAGCCTTCCTCACCGCCGACCTGTTCAATCTGTTCGTGTTTTTCGAGATCATGCTCGCTGCCTCCTACGGCCTGCTGCTGCATGGCTCGGGCCGCACTCGCATCCAGGCCGGCCTGCACTACATCGCCATCAATCTGGCAGCGTCCTCGCTGTTCCTGATCGGCGTGTCCATGCTCTACGGCATCACGGGCACGCTCAATATGGCGGATCTGGCGCGCGCCATCCCTCTGGTGCGCGACGCGGACCGCGGCCTGCTGCATGCGGCCGCGGGCGTGCTGGGCACGGCTTTTCTGATCAAGGCCGCGGTCTGGCCGCTCAACTTCTGGCTGGTGCCCGGCTACAGCGCCGCCACGGCCCCCGTGGGTGCGCTGTTTGCGCTCATGACCAAGGTCGGCGTCTATGTGATCCTGAGGCTGTGGACGCTGCTGTTCAGCTCCGAAGCCGGTGCCTCGGCCCTGTTCGGCAGCACCTGGCTGATCGTGGGTGGCATGCTGACCATGGCCTACGGGGCCCTGGGCATGCTGGGTTCGCAGCGGCTCACGCATCTGGCCGGCTTTGCGGCGATTCTGTCCTCGGGCACCCTGCTGGCCGCCACGGGCTTCGGGCAGAACCTGCTGACCGCGGGCCTGCTGTATTATCTGCCGGGCTCCACGCTGGCCGTGGCGGCGCTGTTCCTGATCGCCGATGTGGTGGACCGCTGGCGCGCGGATGACGATGCGGGCGAGCCCTATGAGGACGACGAAGCGCCGTTCCTCAATGCCGAGCTGCTGCCCTCCGAAGGCTTCAATCTCGACGACGACGAGGAACTGCTGATAGGCCGGGCCTTCCCCGCGGCCGCGGCCTTCGTCGGCCTGAGCTTTCTGGTCTGCACCCTGCTCATCTCGGGCCTGCCGCCGCTGTCGGGCTTTGTGGGCAAGTTCGCCATGCTGACCACCTTGCTCAACCCCCTGGGCCTGGGCACCTCCAATGGCGTGCAGGCCGGCTGGGCCGGCTGGACCATGGTGGCGCTGCTCATAGGCACCGGGTTGCTGGCGCTGATTGCGCTCACGCGCGCCGGCATCCGCCATTTCTGGGCCAGCCCGGAGCAGAGCGCTCCCTCGCTCAAGCTGGCCGAGGCCCTGCCCATCGCTGCGCTGCTGCTGTGCTGCGTGGCCCTGACCGTCAAGGCCGACGATGTGATGCGCTACACGCTGCGGGCCGCCAACGCCCTGCATTCGCCCGATGTCTATGTGCGTACCGTGATGGGCCTGGCGCCGATCCCGGCGCCGCAGCAGAAACAGGCGCAGGAGAGCGCCAGCCCCGAAGCGGCGGCGCGTGCCGCGGCCCAGGAAATGCAGGCGCAGCCCGTGCCCGGCATTGCCGCACCCACGGTTCTGCCCCTGGCGCAGAAGCCGGGGAGCAAGCCATGAAAACCATTGTGAAGAGCATCTTCCCCGCACCCCTGCTGTCCGTGGCCCTGCTGCTGCTGTGGCTGCTGCTCAACCGCTCGGTCAGCGCCGGGCAGATTCTGCTGGGACTGATTCTGGGCCTGCTCATTCCGGTGCTGCTGCGCGGCCTGCGTCCCCTGCCGGTGCGCGTGAGCCATCCGCTGACCATCATCAAGCTGGCGCTGCGCGTGGTCTGGGATACCTCGGTGTCCAACTTCAATGTGCTGCGCTTTCTGCTGTTTCCCAGGATGCGTCGCCACCCCGCGGCTTTCGTGTCCATTCCGCTGGATCTGCGCGATCCCAACGGCCTGGCGGTGCTGGCCATGATCGTCTGCATCACGCCGGGTACGGCCTGGGCCGAGATTTCGCGCGACCGCTCGGTGCTGCTGATCCATGCGCTGGAAGTGGAGTCCGCGCAGCAGGTGGTGGACCACATCAAGCAATGCTATGAGCGCCCGCTGATGGAGATTTTCGAATGAACCCCTGGTTTTATTGGGTGCTGATCGCTTCGCTGGTCATGCTGGTGGTGGCCATGGGCTGCGCGGTGCTGCGCCTGCTCAAGGGGCCGCATGCGCAGGACCGGGTGCTGGCGCTGGACTGCATGTATCTCAACGGCATGCTCATCATGCTGGACATGGGCATTCTGTATGACAGCACCAATTACTTCGAGGCGGCGCTGCTGGTGGCCTTGTTCGGTTGCGTGGGCTCCACCGCCATGGCCAAGTTCCTGCTGCGCGGCGAGGTGATCGAATGAGCACCGAAACCATTGCCGTGGAGCTGCCGCTGTGGGCCCAGATCCTGGTGGCCGCCCTGGTGTTCGGCGGCGCGCTGATCGCCCTCATAGGCTCCATGGGGCTGTGGCGGCTCAAGAGCTATTTCGAGCGTGTGCACTCGCCCTCCATCATTGCCACCATGGGCTGCTGGCTCAGCATGCACGCCACATGGATTTACTTTTCCGTCAGCGGCCAGGGCTTTGTCATGCACTCGGTGCTGATTGCGATCTTCATCGCCGTGACCGTGCCCATCACCACCATCTTCCTGATGCGCGCCGCGCTGTTCCGCTCGCGCCGCGCTGGCGAGGCCGTGCCGCCCACCTTGAGCAGCCTGGTGCTCAACGAGCCGGTCGAGGAGGAAGAGGCGACGGAGGCCGCCGAGGCCGCGGACTCCGCCAAGCCTTGAGCCGTCGCTGCAGACTCGCCGCTCTTGCGCTAGATTGGCGGCCATGCTCAATATTCTTGCTATTTGCACCGGCGCCTGCATAGGCGCGCTCTCGCGCTGGTGGCTGGGCCTGTGGCTCAGCACCGGAGCCGGCCTGCCCTGGGGCACGCTGGCCTCCAATCTGATTGGCGGCTATCTGATCGGCGTCTGCGTGGCGCTGTTCCAGGCCATGCCGCAGCTGGATCCCGCATGGCGGCTGGCCATCATCACCGGCTTTCTGGGAGCGCTCACCACCTTCTCGAGCTTCTCGGCGGAGGTCATAGGCCTGTTGCAGCAGCAGCGCCTGGCGACGGCTCTGGGCTGGTCGGCCCTGCATCTGCTGGGGTCGCTGGTCATGACCTATATAGGCATGCAGAGCTGGAGCTTCCTGTTCGGGCGCTGAAGATATCGCGCCGCAGCATTCACCACTATGGCAGCAAACAGCTTATGCTGTCAGAGAGGGAATACTGTCGTGGGGCTATCGCTTTGTGAGCGTATAGTTCAGGCATCATCTGCGCTGCAGGCGCATTTAATCTTGAAGTGTTTGGCGGATGGGCGGCCAGTGCTACCAAGTCTTTAGAGATCGGTGTAGTCCGTGCTGTTCAGCATTCTTAGTACCGAGGGAACATGCAAATCTCTTCTCCCCTGTCCGATACCGATCTGGCCAATGCCTGGGCAGAACTGCACAACGAAGCTCACAACGGCAAACCACTGGAGCCGCAGTCCAACCGTCTGGCGTTTGCCGATCCCGAGTTCATGTTCCGCCGCGAGACCCGCGGCATCCGCATGCAGCTGGAGCTGCTCAAGCCCGATCTGGCCCAGATCGAACGCGGCATAGAGCACACCATCGTGGTCTACGGCAGCGCGCGCTTCGTCGATGCCGAGCAGGCCCAGCAGCAGCTGAGCGAAGCCCGTGCCAGCGGCGACACCCAGCGCATGGCCCTGGCCGAGCGTGCGGTGCGCAACGCCCAGCGCTACGAGGCCGCACGCGGCTTTGCGCGCATCGTGGCCACCGAAGGCATGAAGCAGCCGCCCAACGAGCGCTTCTACATCTGCACGGGCGGCGGCCCCGGCATCATGGAGGCCGCCAACCGCGGTGCCCATGATGCAGGCGCCCCCAATATCGGCCTCAACATCGGCCTGCCCCACGAGCAGCACGGCAACCCCTATATCACGCAGGACCTGAGCTTCAAGTTCCACTACTTTGCGCTGCGCAAAATGCATTTCATGATGCGCGCCAAGGCACTGGTGGCCTTCCCCGGCGGCTTCGGCACCATGGACGAGCTGTTCGAGATGCTGACCCTGGTGCAAACGCGCAAGAGCAAGCCCGTGCCCGTGATCCTGTTCGGCACCGAGTTCTGGAAGCGCGTGCTGAACTTCGACGTGCTGATCGAAGAGGGCACGATCTCGGCCAAGGACCTGAATCTGTTCCGCTACACCGACGATCCGGCCGAGGCCTGGTCGCTGATCCAGCAGTTCTATCAAAAGGGTTGGCACAGCTGAGGCGCGGATCGCGCAAGCGCAGAAGCAGCCTTCGGGCAGCTTTTTTTATGTTCGCTCGGACCGGTCCGGCATGGTCAGCGCAGCTGCGTCTTGTGGAACACCAGGGTCCGATTGTTGGCGGGCATGGCCTGGTCCTGCACCAGCTGCAGCCCGTGTTTTTCCGCCAGCGCCAGGATCTGCTCGAAATCGCGCAGGCCGCTGGCCGGATCGCGCTGGCGCAGCCAGGCGTCGAAAGCCCGGTTGCTGTCGCTGGTGAAGCGGCCGCCGTAATTGAAGGGGCCATAGATCGCAAAGACACCGCCCTCGGGCAGATGCGTGCCGGTCAGCTCGAACATGCGCTGCACCAGCGGCCAGGCCACGATATGGCAGGTGTTGCTGGTGAAGACCGCATCAAATGCGGCTTCCGTGGCGTCGCCCGGCCAGGGGCTGGAGGCCAGGTCGAACTCCAGCGGTGCGCGCAGATTGGCCGCGCCATGCGCTGCATGCCAGGCCCGGATGCCCGCGTGGTTCTCGGCCAGATCGCTGGTCTGCCAGATCAGCTGCGGCAGGCGCGGCGCGAGGTACACGCTGTGCTGGCCCGTGCCCGAGCCGATTTCCAGCAGCCTGCGGCTATGGACCAGGGCGGTCTTCAGCACCTCGAAGATGGCGGCCTGATTGTTCTCGCAGGCCTGGGAAAACGGAAGTTCGTGTTGCATGTCGGGAGGGGGAGGTTCTCAATCTGCGAAGCGCAAAGCATGGCGGCCGGGCGGGGCTGCCGCGGGCAGCAGCCATGGTGAATGCAGGCTTAGCGTTTGATGCGGAGCTTGATTTCGGGCAGCGCGCCCGGAGGACCGATTTTCCAGCGGTAGGCCGGCTGGCCCGGCGTGGGCGTGGTGCTGGCATTTTGCGCGATGACTTCGGCATTCTGCGGCAGGCTGACCAGCAGCGTGCCGTTGACCGCGATGCCGAGCTGTTCGAGCTCGTTGAGCTCCTTGTCCGTGAGCAGCTTGGCGGCAATCGTCATCACGCCGTCGGCATCGGTCTGCACGGTGAGCATGTCCAGCAGCTTCAGCGACTGACCGGGCTCGCGCTTGCCTTCCATCTCCAGCAGATAGCGTGCATTGCCCTTGTAGACGGCCTTCCTGACGTCCGGATCGCGGCGGAGCTGCTCGGCCTCGGCGGCCAGGCCCTGATGATCTTTCTCGCTCAAGACGCCTTGTTTTCTGAGCTTCATGATGGCGATGGCATTCACCGCCGTACCGACGAAGCGATAGCTGTAGGCTGCATCGGGCTGGACCTGGACCTTGGCCGTAAAGCGCTCGGGTACCAGGCAGCCGGTCAGCAGCATGGTCGCCGCCGCTAGCGTGCAGGCAAGAAGCAGGTTGGGGCGCATGGAGGCTCCTTCGTACCGGGGGGCGCTCACGGGCGCGGCAATACCATCGTAGAAGAAAGCGGCCGCGCTGGGGGCTAAACCGCTTCAGGGCCTACCCTATTGCCCGGACCTGCTTCCGGACGAACTGTCCCACTGGGCCAGATGCAGCAGCACTCCAGACGGATCCCAGACATAGGTGACCAGGGCGCCATAGGGCTCGTGCTTGGGCGGTGCAACCCGGGCCGGCGCAAAGCGGCCGGACTCCAGCAGGTCGGCAATGTCCGCATGGCAGCGGGCAGCGTCCTGCACGCTGATGTGCAGCATGGAGTTCTCGGCCCAGTCCTTGACGTAATAGGGCTGCAGGTAAAAGCGCGACGTCCCCAGCCTGAACAGAGCCAGGCCTTCGTCCGACCATTCCAGCGCGCAGCCCAGCGCCCGGTAGAAGGCTTTGGAAAGCGCGAAATCCCTGGCGGGCACAAAACCGCGCAGATCGCTGGCGTGAAGATCGATCACGGAACTCTCCTCCGGAGCGCGGCGGCCGGCATCCGGCCACTGCGCTGAATTCATGAAAGCGAGGCTGCCGGCGCCTGCTGGGCAGGCACCGGAAAAGCCTTGAGTCCTCAGCCGCCCGAGGCGAAGCGGTCAAAGACCTCCTGCCCCGTCATTTTGCGGGTCTCGTTCCTGAACTCGTAGTAGGCGGGCTTCTCGTCGATAAAGATCTCGTCGGTCAGCTTGAATGGCTGCTCCTGGAACAGTCCCAGCGACAGCACGTATTCGTTGGCCGGCAGCAGGTGGTAGAACAGATGGGTGCCGCACTTGGCGCAGAAGCCGCGCTCGGCCCATTCGGACGAGCGGTAGACGGCGGGCGCTTCGCCCTTGAACTGCACATCGGAGCCGCAGTGGACCGCGAACATGGGCCCACCCGTCCAGCGCCGGCACATGCTGCAATGGCACAGGCCGGCTTCGTGGTGGTCCTGGGTCGTGACTTCGATGGCTCCGCACAGACAACTGCCCTTCATACTCATCTCCCGCTCTATGGTTGTGAACTGCATTCCGCCTTGTCTTGAAAAGGATGGCGGCCTGCGCTTTTCCGGCAAGGCTTAAGCCGGTAATAAATATCTGAGAATGGCTTTTTGCACGGCAAGCAGCAGCATTTTCTGCCGGTAGCCGACAAAGCCGGGGTATTCCAGCGGATCGATCAGCAGCTCGCGGCCAAGGCCGAAAGGCGGCGTTGGCAGCAGCGCGGGCGAGCCCATACGCGCGAGGTGTGGGGCATCGAGCGCGGTCGCGCCTGCTTCCGAGCCCGCGGGCCAGCCGTCGGTGATGACTACATCGGCATATTCCGGGGCGCTGGTTCTGAACCGGACCGGCAGCGTGGCATCGTGATGGCGCTCATCGCAGACCTGGATGAGCGTGAAGCCGAGCACGGCGGCCAGTTCATGCCAGGAGCGAAAGACATTGGTGGTCGGGCCCCAGAGGCAGATCGTGGCGGCGTTCAAGGGCTTGATGCTGCGGTCTATGTAGCAGGCATCCGTGAGCACTTCGCAGGGGTGGCCGCGGCCCGACATGGCATTGATCACCGGGCGGGAGCTGGCCCGGGCGAAAGCCGCCAGCCTGTCGTGGTCGGATTCGCGGACCACGTACAAAGCATAGAAGGGATCGAGATAGCCGGCCAGATCTGCGACGGGTTCGGCGGTCTTGAGCAGATTGGGCAGCTCGATGAACTCCAGACCCAGCTCCCGGAACGCCTGGATGAAGGTGGTGCGGGTACGGATGCCGTTGCCCTCGAAGGACCAGGCCACCGTGCCCTGGAGTGCCGGGCCGGGCGTGTCTACCAGCGACCAGATGGCCGCCACGTCGCTGGCGCTGAGATCGGAGAGATGGATGAGCTTCATCTGGGTCAATGCTGGTGACGGGAGCGATGGCGAGGGTTTTAACGGCAGGCCCGCTGGACTCCGCCTGCAGCAGATCTATACCGCATTCTCATGGCATTTCCGCGACGGGCCGCTGCAGCACCAGCAGATAGGCGGCCTTGTGGCCGTGGAAGCCATGGGATTGGAAGCCCACGCTGTGTGCGAGTTTCTCGACGCTGGAGCGAGGCTGGAAATGCGGGTCGAACACCAGCTCGGCCACGGCCAGCAGACCGCCCGGCTTGAGGCTATGGAACAGATCGGCGAGCGCCGCCCGGCGATCCGGGATCTCGCCGAGCACGGCCGCGATCACCGCGCGGTCGTGCTGGCCGGGCGCAAGCTGGCCCTGGCCCAGGGCCGCGGCCTGGGTGCGGACCTGGTCCAGTCCTTCGGCCTCGGCCTTGGTCCGCACCAGCTCCAGCATCGCGGGCTGCAGGTCCAGGGCCAGCACCCGGCCCTGCGGGCCGACGGCACGGGCCAGCGGCAGGGTGACGCGCCCGGGGCCGCAGCCCGCATCCAGCACCTGCATGCCGGGCTCTATCTGCAGCTGGGCGACGATGAAAGCGGCCTTGTTGCTGGCCGCGAACGGGTTGTCGAGTTCGACCATCCAGCGCAGCCAGGCGGGGCAGGGCAGGGCGTGGCGGCGCGAGACAAGGCGCCAGGCGAGGCCTACGGCAATGAACAGCGCGATCAGATAAAGCGGGATGGTCATGGGGCTCGAGTCTACAAAGCCAGGGTCCGGGCACAAAAAAACCGCCCGAAGGCGGTTTTTTCGCGGGAGCGGAGCAGCTTAGACCGCAGCCACCTCGATGACCTTGAATTCGCCGCTGGCGATCTTCTTCTGCCATTCGGCGGGGCCGGTGATGTGGGCGCTGGTGCCGCCGGCATCGACGGCCACGGTCACGGGCATGTCGACCACGTCGAACTCGTAGATGGCTTCCATGCCCAGGTCGGCGAAGCCCACGACCTTGGCCGACTTGATGGCCTTGGAGACCAGGTAGGCGGCGCCGCCCACGGCCATCAGATAGGCCGACTTGTGGTTCTTGATGCTCTCGATGGCGACGGGGCCGCGCTCGGCCTTGCCGATCATGGCGATCAGACCGGTCTGCTCCAGCATCATGTCGGTGAACTTGTCCATGCGCGTGGCCGTGGTCGGGCCGGCGGGGCCGACGGCCTCATCCTTGACGGGGTCCACGGGGCCCACGTAGTAGATCACGCGGTTGGTGAAGTCCACGGGCAGCGGCTCGCCCTTGGCCAGCATGTCCTGGATGCGCTTGTGGGCGGCGTCGCGGCCGGTCAGCATCTTGCCGTTGAGCAGCAGGGTGTCGCCGGGCTTCCAGCTCGCAACTTCTTCCTTGGTCAGCTTGTCGAGGTCGACCTTCTTGGACTTGTTGTAGTCGGGCTCCCAGTCGATCTTGGGCCACAGATCCAGCGACGGGGCTTCCAGGTACACGGGACCCGAACCGTCCATCACGAAGTGGGCGTGGCGCGTGGCCGCGCAGTTGGGGATCATGGCCACGGGCTTGGAGGCCGCGTGCGTGGGGTACATCTTGATCTTGATGTCGAGCACGGTGGCCAGACCGCCCAGTCCTTGCGCGCCGATACCCAGGGCGTTGACCTTCTCGTACAGCTCCAGGCGCAGCTCTTCGACCTGATCGAGCTTCTCGCCGCGGGCCGCCTTGGCCTGTAGCTCGTACATGTCCAGGTCTTCCATCAGGCTTTCCTTGGCCAGCAGCACGGCCTTCTCGGCGGTGCCGCCGATGCCTATGCCCAGCATGCCCGGCGGGCACCAGCCTGCGCCCATGGTGGGCACGGTCTTCAGCACCCAGTCGACCAGGTTGTCGCTGGGATTCATCATGATCATCTTGGACTTGTTCTCCGAGCCGCCGCCCTTGGCGGCCACGGTGATGTCCAGCTTGTCGCCGGGCACGATCTGCACGGAGATCACGGCCGGCGTGTTGTCCTTGGTGTTCTTGCGCGCGAACTGGGGATCGGCCACGACCGAGGCGCGCAGCGTGTTGTCGGGGTGGTTGTAGCCCTGGCGCACGCCTTCGTTGATGGCGTCCTCGAGGCTGCCGCTGAAGCCTTCCCATTTCACGTCCATGCCGACCTTGAGGAAGACGTTGACGATGCCGGTGTCCTGGCAGATCGGGCGGTGGCCGGTGGCGGCCATCTTGGAGTTGGTCAGGATCTGCGCCATCGCATCCTTGGCCGCCGGGCTTTGCTCGCGTTCGTAGGCGCGGGCCAGATGCTGGATGTAGTCAGCGGGGTGGTAGTAGCTGATGTACTGGAGGGCACCTGCGATCGAATCGATCAGGTCCTGCTGGCGGATGGTTGTGGTCATCGTGAAGCTTCTCGGGGGTTGCAATGTGCGCACGATCTGGGCGCGCGCGATAAACCTGTTGATTATCGGCCCAAGCGCGAAGCTTTGCTGGTCAAAACCCACTAGTCTTATATAGGACTAGGGTGAGAGCCCGTGTGCTGCATTCCGGTTGCGAGCACTGCCGCAGGGCTGGCTGCGATAAACAAATTCATAGCTGAAAGCGCATGGCTGCAAAGCGTTTTTTGCGGATTTCGCTGGGAATTTAGACAAGCAAAGCGAGCTGACCTGGAGAGCGTCGGTGGCTGAACCGGGTTGGGTCTGGCCGCTGCCGGGCCTGCGCTAGTATTCGGCCAGTTCGGCGTGCAGTTCATTGATCATGGAGGCCGCAAAGTCCGGCGTGCCGGCGGGCTTGTCGCCCCTGGCCCAGGCGAGCAGCGTCTCGGCAGGCATGGGCCTGGCATAGAAGTAGCCCTGCAGCTCATCGCAGCGCATGCGCAGCAGGATGTCGCGCTGGCCGGCCGTCTCCACGCCTTCGGCCACCACGCGCAGGCCCAGCGCATGGGCCAGCCGCACCACGGCATGGACCACGGCGCGGGCGTCTTCCTCGGTCTCCAGGTCGCGGATGAAGCAGCGGTCGATCTTGAGCTGCTGCGCGGGCAGCTGGCGCAGATAGTTGAGGCTGGAGTAGCCGGTGCCGAAGTCGTCGATGGAAAGATAGACGCCGATATGGCGCAGCTCCTCGAAGGCGCGCTGCGTGGTCTGGGTGTCTTCCATGGCAATGGATTCGGTGATCTCGCACAGCAACTGGTCCGCCGTCACGCCGTGGCGCTCCAGCGCCTGGGCGATGCGCCCGGCCAGGCCGGCCTCGCGCAACTGGTGCACGGAGAGGTTGATGGCCACGCGCATGTGCAGGCCCAGGGTGCGCCACTGCGCGAGCTGGCGGCAGGCTTCCTCTATCACCCAGTTGCCCAGGGCATTGATGATGCCAAAGCGCTCGGCCAGCGCAATGAAGGTGTCGGGGCTGATCATGCCGCGCTCGGGATGCACCCAGCGCAGCAGAGCCTCCACGCCTATGATGCAGCCGCGCTGGCCATCCACCTTGGGCTGGTAGTGCAGAGTCATCTGGCCGCGCTGTATGGCGTGGCGCAGGTCGTTCTGCAGCTCCAGCTGGTCGCCGGCATCGCTGCCCATATGGGGTTCGAACACCGCGATGCCGTTGCCGCCGTTGCGCTTGGCCGCATACATGGCGGCATCGGCGTTGGCGATCAGATGGTCGCGCTCGCCATGGTCGGGAAAGACGACGATGCCGATGGAGCAGGTGATCTGCAGCTCCTTGCCGGCGAGCAGAAAGGGCTCGGTCAGTGCCTTGAGAATGCGGTTGGCCATGCTCATGCAGGCGGCCACGTCCTCCACATTTTCGAGCAGCATCAGAAATTCGTCGCCGCCCACGCGGGCCACGGTATCGCTGGCGCGGGCCTGGGCCACCAGCCGATCGGCGGCGCTCTGGAGGATGAGGTCGCCCGAGATATGGCCGAACGAGTCGTTGATGGGTTTGAAGCCGTCCAGGTCCACGAACAGAATGCCCAGGCGCTCCTTGATCCCGTGGTAGTTGCTGCGCTCCATGCGCAGCAGGGCATGGATGAGGCGGTCTTCAAACAGCAGGCGGTTGGGCAGATTGGTCAGCGGATCGGCAAAGGCGCGCTTTTGCAGTTCCGCATTGGCGATCTGCAGCTTGGCATTGCTCTCCTGCAGCGATTGGTTGAGCTGAAAAGCCGTGCTTTGCAGGCGTGCGTCCAGCAAGGTGCTGAACAGCGTGGCAATCAGCAGCATGGCCGTGGTGCTGATGATGATGGTGGTCAATTCGGGGCCGCCCAGCGCATCGGCAGTCAGGCAGACCGAGCCCTGGGCAAAGTGGGAGGCCCACATGCCGGTGTAGTGCATGCCGCAGATGGCGAAACCCATGACCAGCGCCGCCAGGGTCTGAAACAGCCACAGCCGTCTTCCGGAAAGCGAGCACAGCACGCGAAACAGATTCAGGGCCATGGCCGAGGACAGCAAGGCAACAAAGGCGGAGGCCGTCACCAGATGCCAGTCCCAGCTGATGGGAATGGACATCTTGATGGCCAGCATGCCCAGGTAATGCATGGCGCAGATACCTCCGCCCATGGCCAGGGAGGCGCCCAGAAACTGCGGCCAGCGGTAGCTGGGGCGTGCGGCCACGGCCAGGGCAATGCCCGAGGCCACCACGGCCGAAGTCCAGGACGCCAGCGTGAGCAGGCCGTCGTAGCCCAGGGCGATGGGCAGCTGGAATGCCTGCATGCCTATGAAGTGCATGGCCCAGATGCCCGTGCCCATCACCATGGAGCCGATCGCCCACCAGACCTGGCCCACGCCTCTGGATGACATGCGCACGCGACGTGCCAGGCCCAGGCTCACATAGGAGGCAAACACCGCAATGGCGATGGAGGCTGCCACCACCAGCGCGTTGTAGCTCGATGGCATGAAGGTGCTGACGGTGTGGGTGGAAAAAACAGTGCGCATTGAAGTGGCGGTCCGGCAAGGCTGCTCGGATTCTGCGTCCGATCCCGTCTTAATGTAACTGTCTATTACAAAATTTGTCCGAGCAGGGGTGTTGCCTCGGGCTCCCGAGGCTGAGCTAGCATGGACCCTGTCGTCGAAGTCCTTCGCTTTGGGCGGGGCGACTGCTGTTCCGCGGCCAACGGCAGCCAGATTCCTCAGCCAGCTGCGCCGGTTTGTATTGCAAGGAGTGAATTCCATGACAGCCATCCGCCAGGAAAAAGATACCTTCGGTCCCATCGACGTACCCGCCAACAGGCTCTGGGGCGCGCAGACCCAGCGCTCGCTGCAGAACTTCGATATCAGCGGCGAGCGGCAGCCGCGCGAGATCATCCATGCGCTGGCCCAGGTCAAGAAAGCCTCGGCCACGGTGAACCACGCGCTGGGACTGCTGGACGCGCAGAAAGCCAAGGCCATAGTCGCGGCCGCCGACGAGGTGATCGCGGGCCGGCACCCCGACGAGTTCCCTCTGGTGGTCTGGCAGACGGGGTCCGGCACGCAGACCAATATGAACGTCAACGAGGTGCTGGCCAATCGCGCCAGCGAAATCCTGGGCGGAGAGCGCGGCGAATCCCGGCTGGTCCACCCCAATGACGATGTGAACAAAAGCCAGTCCAGCAACGACGTCTATCCCACGGCCATGCATGTGGCGGCGGTCACGGCGATCGAGCAGAAGCTGCTGCCGGCGATCGCCAGGCTGCGCCGCACGCTGGAGGCCAAGAGCGAGTCCTTCCAGGACATCGTCAAGATAGGCCGCACGCATTTGCAGGATGCCACGCCGCTGACCCTGGGCCAGGAGATCTCGGGCTGGGTGGCGCAGCTCGTGCATGGCGAGAAGCATGTGCGCGATGCGCTGCCGCATCTGTACGAGCTGGCGCTGGGCGGCACCGCCGTCGGTACCGGGCTGAATGCCCCCAGGGGCTATGCTCAGGGCGTGGCCGTGGAACTCGCGCAGATCACCGGCTACCCGTTCGTGACTTCGCCCAACAAGTTCGAGTCGCTGGCCAGCTGCGATGCCCTGGTGCATGCGCATGGGGCGCTGAAGACCCTGGCCGCCAGCTGCATGAAGATTGCCAACGATGTGCGCTGGCTGGCCAGCGGCCCGCGCAGCGGTCTGGGGGAAATCTCCATTCCCGAAAACGAGCCGGGCTCCTCCATCATGCCGGGCAAGGTCAACCCCACGCAGTGCGAAGCCATGACTATGCTGTGCGCCCAGGTCCTGGGCAACGATGTGGCCATCAACATCGGCGGCGCCTCGGGCAATTTCGAGCTCAATGTGTTTCGTCCCATGGTGGCGCACAACTTTCTGCAAAGCGTGCGCCTGCTGGCCGACGGCATGGTCAGCTTCAACGACCACTGTGCCGTGGGCATAGAACCCAGCCGCGCGCGCATCGCGGAGCTGGTCGGACGCTCGCTGATGCTGGTCACGGCGCTCAACACCCATATCGGCTACGACAAGGCCGCCTATATCGCCAAAAAGGCGCACAAGGAGGGAACCAGCCTGCGCGAGGCCGCCATTGCCAGCGGCCATGTGACGGCCGAACAGTTCGACCAGTGGGTGGTGCCGGAGCAGATGGTAGGCAATCTATAAGCGGCTGGCGCTTTGCGCCGGAGCCCGCATGCCGGGCTCCTTTTCTTTCGGGGGCGCTCTGTTCACAATGCGATATCTTTATCAAAGGAAGCAACATGCCCGCTCAGCAGCACTTGGAACAGGTTTTGGTTTCGGATTTGCGGCCCACGCAGATGACGGTGGGCGCGGCCGAGGTGGCATTCAAGCGCGCGCAGTGGGCGCAGCTCAAGTCCAAAGCCCGCGCCCGGCTGCTGCTCAGCCACTGGTTTCCGGCCGTCAAAGGACCCAAGGGACGGTTTTTCATCGTCGACCACCACCATCTGGGTCAAGCCCTGGTCCATGAGGAGGTCGAATCCGTCTGGGTCATGCAGCTGGCCGACCTGAGCGAGCTGGAGCCGACCATGTTCTGGCGCGTCATGGAATTCCATCACTGGGCCCACCCGTATAACGAAAAAGGCCTGCGCTGCGAATTTTCGGCCATACCCAGGCAGCTGACCCGGCTCAAGGACGACCCCTACCGCAGTCTTGCGGGCGAGGTGCGCAAGGCCGGCGGCTATGCCAAGGATGCCGCGCCCTATGCCGAGTTCCTTTGGGCCGACTTTTTCCGGCCGCTGTTCCGCAAGACCGATCTGCGCAGCGACGGTGGCCAGGGCCTGCCCGAGTCCGTGGTGGTGGACGCGGTCACCATGGCGCGCAGCCCCAAGGCGCAGTTCCTGCCCGGTTGGTCGGGAGTCTCGGCCGTCTTGCACAAGCCTGCATGACGGCGCTGGGCCTCACGCCCGCCAGAGCCGACTGGGTGGCCGGCCTGTCCATTGCAGGCCTGCTGCTGCCCGAGGCCGTGGCCTATTCGGGCCTTGCCGGTGCACCGCCCCAGGCCGGGGTGATCGCGCTGTTTGCGGGCCTGCTGGTCTATGGGCTGATGGGCGCCAGCCGCTTTGCGATTGTCTCTTCCACCTCCTCATCGGCGGCCGTGCTGCTGGCGGCCACGAGTTCGGTGCTCAGTGTTTCCGCCGAGCAGCGCGTGCTTATGGGTGTGGGCATGGTGCTGGTGGCCGGCATCATGTTCGTGCTCGCGGGGCTGATGCGGCTGGGCGCGATCTCGCAGTTCATTGCCAAGCCGGTTCTGCGCGGCTTTGCCATCGGCCTGGCCCTGACCATCGTGGTCAAGCAGCTGCCGCTGGCCGTGGGCGTGCATCCGGCCCACAGCGATTTTCTGCACTTCGGCTGGGATTTGCTGGCCCAGCTGCCGCAATGGAATTTCTGGGGCCTGGCCATGCTGGTGGCGGCCCTGCTGGCCCTGAAGCTGCTCAAACGCTGGAAGGCCATGCCTGCGGCGCTGCTGGTGATTGCGGCGGGGATTGCGCTGGACGCTCTCGGCTATTGCCGGGCCTGGGGCATACGGCCGGTGGGCTCCTTGCAGCTGGGGAGCGCACATCTGGCCATGCCCGATCTGGTCTGGGCCGACTGGCTGCGCGTAGGGCAACTGGCCGTGGCCCTGGCCTTGATTCTGTATGCCGAGTCCTATAGCTCGATCCGCTCGCTGGCCCTGCGCCATGGCGATACGGTTTCGGCCAACCGCGATCTGTTGGCGCTGGGGGGAGCCAATATTGTATCGGCCCTGTTTCAGGGACTGCCCGTGGGGGCCGGTTTCTCGGCGAGCTCGGCCAACGAGGTGGCGGGGGCCCAGAGCCGGGCGGCGGGGCTGATCGCCTGCGCCGTGGTGGCGCTGCTGGTGTGGCAACTGCTGCCATGGATGGAGCGCATTCCCGACCCCATGCTGGCGGCCATCGTCATGCACGCGGTAGGCCACTCGCTGAACTGGCGCTCGCTGCAGCCCTATTTTTCCTGGCGCCGCGACCGTACCGTGGTGCTGACGGCTTTTGCGGCCGTCATCGTGTTCGGCGTGCTCGACGGTCTGCTGCTGGCCATGGTGGTCAGCATCGTGCTGCTGCTCAAGCGCATGGCACAGGCCCGCGTCAGCGAGCTGGGACGGCTGGCCGAGGGCCATGATTTTGTGGACCGGGAGCGCCACCCCGAAGCGCAGCCGGTGGCGGGCATGCTGATTGTGCGGCCCGAGGAGCGCCTGTTCTTCGGCAATGCCGACGCCGTGATGAGCGATATCAGCGCCCGGGTGCGGCGCAGGGCCGGCCTGCAGGCCGTGGTGCTGAGCCTCGAGGAATGCCCCGACCTGGACAGCACCAGCATCGAAGCCTTGACGGAGCTGGTCCACGAGCTGGCGCAGGCCGGAGTGCAGCTGCGGCTGGCTCGCGTCAAGGACAATGTGAGGGAGCTGCTGCAGCGCGTGCAGATCCCGGGCCTGAGCCCGGACTGCTATGCGGCCTGGAGCGTGGATGACGCGGTGCGGGCTCTGGTGCAGCCCGCCATGGCTCACCAGGTGCCCGGAGGAGCGACACAACCTGCGTCTTCGATATAGACATGCTTGCCTTGCTCCAGCTCATCGGCCAGCTGCGCTATCCAGGCCGAGAAGCTGGGCGCCAGCACCGTCTTGGGACCGACTTCGCCGTCGAACTCGATGATCTGGCCCGCTTGACCACCGGCTGCGGCTTGCAGATCCAGCATGGCGGCATCGCCTGAGTTGTCGGTCAGCGGAATACGCAGTCCATCCCAGTAGACAGCGCGGATCGGGCCTTGCAGAGCTTCGGTCCGGTAGCTATCGCCCCGGCCCCAGCCCTCGTTGTGCTGCATGTCGCGGTACATCTGCCAGACTTCCAGAATCCTGCTGGTGGAGAGCAGTTCGCCGTGGTAGAGCAGATAGGCTTCGTTGGCCGCGCCATTGTGCAGGCTCAAGGAATAGCGCAGATCGTCCGGCAGGCGTGCGCCCAGGCCGGCCTCGAGTTCTGCAATCTCTGCCGCGGATGCGCCATCGGCGAGTACCAGCGTGTCTTGTGGCGTGTTTTCCGCATACCAGCGGGTAATGCGGCTCCAGTTGTGCTGCAGGTCTTGGTGCTGCTCTGAATTCATGAGTCTCTTCCGGTTTTGTTAAGCCGCCTTTACGCGCAGGGCGCTGCGAAAGCCGAGCTGCCCCACGATGCAGGCCAGCGTCAGCACCGTGAAGGCGGACAGTGCGGGATTGTTGCCCAGGCTGGCACCCAGCGTGCACAGACCGCCCACGGCCATCTGGGTGAAGCCATAGACCCCGGCGGCCGAACCGGTCAGATCGCTGTGCACGCCCAGAGCCTTGGCCAGAGCCGCGGGGCTGGTCATGCCCGCGCCCAGCGTGAACAGCACCATCAAAGCCACGCCGGAAACCACATCGAGCCGGTGTGCCAGCGTGATCGCCAGCAGCGCGGCCGCGCAGGCCAGGCTCAGCAGATTGCCGCCCAGCATCAGCCGCTCCAGCGGCCAGCGCTTGATGAGCTGGCGCGCCAGGGCGTTGCCCACGGCCATGCCGGCCATCAGCAGGCCCAGAAAGATGCCGACCTGGGCCTTGCTGGTGTGCAGCTGCTCGATGAAGATGAACGGGGCCGCAGCGATGAACGCATACACGGAGGTGGTGGCGCCGCCGCCGCCGATGGCAAAGCCCAGAAACTGCGGGGAGCCGAGCAGGGTGCGGTAGTCATCGCGCACGGTGCGCCAGTTCAGCCGTCCCGTGGGGCGGCCGGTCTCGGGCAGCAGGCGCCATACGCAGACGGCAGTGACCAGGCCCATGAGGGACAGCGTCGCGAAAATGGCGCGCCAGCCCAGGGCTGCATCCAGGCCGGAGCCTATGGAGGGCGCGACGCCCGGGCCTATCATCATCATGAGATTGAGCAGGGCCAGGCTGCCGACGGCGGTCTCGGGCGTGGCCGTGTCGCGTGCAATCGCGCGGCCCAGGGCCAGGCCCGCACAGCCGCCCAGAGCCTGCAGCAGGCGTGCGCCTATCAGCATGGGCGCCGACGTAGCCAGGAATGCGGCCAGGCTGGCGACGGTGTACAGGCTCAGCCCCGTCAGCAGCATGGGGCGGCGCCCCAGCGCATCCGACATGGGGCCGTAGATCAGCTGGCCCAGCGCCAGACCCATGATGTAGACGGTGATGGTCTGCTGCATCTGGGCGCTGCTGGCGCCGAAGTGCCGGCCGGCATCGGGCAGGGCGGGGATGAACATATGCATGGCCAGGGTGCCGACGACGGTGACCAGGACCAGCAACCACAGAGGGGCTTTGCGTGCGGGGACGGTGAGGCTTGGCATGAGACAGAAGACGCGAGGTGCAGGGCGGGCGCCCAAGGAAAACAGAAGGGCCGGGGACGGGGAGGCGTAGCGTCAGCTGTCGGGCTGGGCCGCGTCGTCGGCGGCCTCCAGCGCGGCCATTCTGTCCAGCATGGCGGACAGCGCGGCCTGGACCGGGTCCAGCAGCTCGGCCGGGAAGTCCTGCATGACCTCGCTGCGTACGCCGGCCACCACTTGCTTGACCGCCTCCACCTGAAGCAGGCCGGCGGCCGTGAGCCGTATGCGCTTGACGCGGCGGTCCGCGTCGTCTAGTCGTTCCACCCAGCCCTGGGCCTGCAGCCCGTCGATCAGGCGCACGACCGAGGAGCTGTCCAGCGCCAGCGAACAGGCCAGGTCTTTTTGCCGCATGGCACCCTGGCCGCGCTCCAGATGCAATAGCGGCAGCCACAGGGCCTGCGTGAGTCCCAAGGGGGCCAGAGCTCGGTCCAGCGTGCGCCGCCATTGCTTGTTGACCTGGGCCATGGCGAACATGAGCTGGCGCTGGCGATCGGGCTGAGAGCTGGGATGAGGCATGGGATTCAGGAATTCAAATAGTTGGTATTCAAATTATTGCAAATCCCGCTTATATGCGCTGGCGACCAAGGTATGGCCGCCGGTTCCGGCGCGCACCTCGTCCAAAGGCCTGTGGATCGGCCCGTGGTGGCGGCAGCTTGTTCAGGAGCTTTTTAGCCACATGCAGCAGTACCGGCCTGCAGCAGCAGGCTTTTTGCGTGGCCCGTTCGCAGCCCCGGCACCCGGGCCTGCCCTGAGATGGCGGGCTTGTCGCGCCCGATGCAGCCCTGCATGGCCGACGCCGTGCGGCCGCAACCTGGCGTGTAAATCGGTGTACGAAGCGGCGCGGCCAGTCCTCGGGCACTCAAGGCCCGGTCCCGCCGCGGGCCCGGCCGGCGCCGTATTACAGTCCCAGGGACTTGAGCAGGTCGTCGGTGTCGGCGCTGGCCGTGGTGGCCACCGGTACGGCTGCCGTGTGCGCGGCACGGGCCTGGGCCATGACCAGATCGGGGTCGGGCTTTTCCTGAGGCTCGAAGTCCTTGATCTTGATGAACTCCGTGTGGTCCACGGCCATCTCCAGATAGAAGATGTTGTTGTTGCCGGTATAGAAGGTCACGCGGCGTGCCTCGGGAGTGTCGAGATTGGCGTCCACGCTGAGATTGACCTGCTTGTTCAGGCGGATCATCTTGGGCTGGCTTTGCAGAATATGGGTCTGCAGCTCGCGCTGCACCTTGCTGGTGAAGTCGCCCACCACCTGGTTCATGAGCTCGCCCATGACGTTGCTGACCTCGTCCGAGGTATAGGCATTGGCCAGCTCGCTCTCCGCCATGCCCATGGAGAGCAGGTAGCTGCGATAGAGCTCCATGGCCGCTTCGGCCGAGAAATTGATGATGATCAGCGCGGAGAAACCGCCGTCGATCAGCACAAAGCAGCCGATATCGGGTTTGAGGCTGGTCTTGGTGATGCGTTGCACCATGCCCGAATACTGGATGGGGCACTGGGTGGCGACCTGCAGCACACGCGAGACGGAATTGCACAGGGCGATCAGCACATCTTCGGTGCCGTGAATGATGGGGGCGTGTTGTTGGCTCATGGCTGCAGTGATGGAACAGAGGTGGCAATTATGTATGCAACATTTTGTCGCATTTGGCTGCGGCCCGGGATGGGGCGCCGCGGCTCTCTGTTAACGTGCGCGCTGTTTTGACAATTCAGAGGTACTCATGCAGAACAAGCTGTGGCGGCTGGCGGCCGGCGCGATGATGGTGGCTGGCCTGGCGGGCTGCTCGACGCTGACGGACACGGTTTCCCAGACCTGGAACAAGACCTGGTCCAGCCTGGGCGGCAAGGCGCCGGCGGAGTCCAAGACGCCCCGGGCGTCGGTGCGCGCAGGCCTGCAGCCCAGCCAGGAAAGCAGCCGCTGGCAGGGCCTGTACAGCCTGGAGGGCGAGACCGGGCGCTTTCAGGAGTGCACCTCGGGCCAGATCATTCCGGTGCTCGCGGAAGGCGACAGCGTGTTGCTGGAGCAGGCCTATCTGAATACCCGCAGCCACGTTTCCGCGACCATGCTGGCCGAGGTCGTGGGCCGGGTGCAGGAGCGCCCCGTGGCGGACCCGGTGCTGGCGCGGCAGGGGCGCAAGATGCTGGCCCTGCGTGTGGAGCGCTTTGTGGCCCTGTCCAGCAAGACGGACTGTGCCTGGCCCTGATCCAGCTCGGATGGCGGGCGCGGATTAACGTTTTGATAGCTGGAAGCGCTTGCCGGTCATAGGTTTGATGCCGTTCTTGCGCTTCTTGGCCCCATAAAAAACGGCGCCCGCTTGTCGCGCTGCGCCGTGGGCCGGGGATCAGGAGCGGCGGGCCGCGGCCATGGCCTGTTCTATCCAGCCGTCAAAGGTCTGCTGGTGGGCCTTGATCCAGCCCTCGGTATGGCGCTCGATATCGGCGGCCTTGTTCTGGCCCTGGCTCATCATGTAGTTCTGGGCATTGATGTCGGCCACGTGCAGCTCCATGACTTCAAACAGCTTGGCTGCAGCCGGGTTCTTCTCGGCCCAGTCCCTGTTGGCCACGATCTGCTGGCTGTTGGCGATGAAGCCGTAGTTCTTGCCGTTGGGCAGCTTGGTGTCCGTGCCGGCCTGCTCGCCGGGCAGGGCCGAGAACGGCACCTGCAGCCAGACCACGTCCCGGCCGGGCTTGAGCACATTGCTGACCCAGTAAGGCGTCCAGGTGTAGTAGAGGACGGGCTTGCCGGCCTTGTAGCGCGTGATGGTGTCGGCCATCAGTGCCGAGTAGGTGCCCTGCTTGTGCGTGACCGTGTCGCGCAGCTTGTAGGCCGTGAGCTGGTGCTCGATCATGGCCTCGCAGCCCCAGCCCGGCGTGCAGCCGGTGAGGTCGGCCCTGCCATCGCCGTCGGCGTCGAACAGCCTGGCGATTTCGGGGTCCTTGAGCTGGCCCAGATTGGTGATGTGGTACGCCTCGGCGGTCTTCTTGTCGATCAGATAGCCCTGGGCCGCATTGGCCGAGAACAGGCCTTTGCGGTAGAGCTTGGCGTCGCCGCCCGCGTTCCTGTAGTAGTCGGCATGCAGCGGATTCCAATGGTCGGCCATGAAGGTGGCGTCGCCGTTGGCCAGCGCGATATGGGCCGTCGGGTACTCGACCTCCTTGATGGGCTGGACCTCGTAGCCCAGCTTTTGCAGGGCCTTCATCACCAGCAGGGTCTGGAAGGTCTCTTCGGCGATCGAGCTCTTGAGTGGCTGGACTTTCACCCCTTTGCCTGGCAGGTTCGCGGGCAGATCGCCGCCGGTCTCGGCCGCAAAAGCGCTGGTGCCGGCCATGGACAGGGCCATGGAGGCTGCGGCGGCGCTGGCAAAAATCCAGCGGCCCAGGCTGCGGCGGATGCTGGGGGCGTGCAGGGTATGGGTATTCATGATTTCTCCTTTTTCTGGGTTCAGGCCGTCGCGGGCTTGGCGGATTCCTGCTGCTGGGCAGGGGCGGGACGCTGGGGGCTCAGCAGGCGCAGGATAAGCCCGGCAGGGCCCGTGGCCCACCAGCGGGAGCCGCCGCGGCTGGGCTCGCCCATGGCCTGGGTGATGCGGTCCAGCACGATGGCCAGCAGCACGATGCCCAGGCCGCCCACGGTGGCCAGCCCCATGTCCAGGCGGCCTATGCCGCGCAATACCATCTGGCCCAGGCCGCCCACTGCGATCATGGAAGCGATCACCACCATGGACAGCGACAGCATCAGCGCCTGGTTGATGCCGGCCATGATGGAGGGCATGGCCAGCGGCAGCTGCACCTTCCACAGCAGCTGGGCCGGCGACGCGCCGTAGGCGCGGCTGGCCTCGATCAGATCGGGGCGCACCTGGCGTATGCCCAGGTTGGTCAGGCGGATCAGCGGCGGCAGTGCGAAGACTATGGTCACGATCACGCCGGGCACATTGCCGATGCCGAACAGCATGACCACGGGCACCAGATAGACAAAGGCCGGCGTGGTCTGCATGGCGTCCAGCAGCGGCCGGGTCCAGCGCTGGGCGCGGTCGCTGCTGGCCAGCACTATGCCCACGGGCAGGCCTATGACCACGCAGAACAGCAGCGAGGTCAGCACCAGGGCCAGGGTGACCATGGCTTCGGACCAGATGCCCAGCAGGCCCACGACCAGCAGGGCGACGGCCGAGCCTATGGCCAGCTTGCGGCCCGCAAACTGCCAGGCCAGCAGGGCGATCAGCAGTACCAGCGCGGGCATGGGAATCGTCTGCAGCACGTCGGTCATGCCGTTGAGCGTGGCGTCGATGGGGGTGCGCACGGTCTGGAAGAAGGGGCGGCAGTGATCGACGACCCAGCTCAGTCCGTGGTTGATGGAGTCCTGCACGGGCAGGCCGTCCGTGGTGATCTGGTGCCAGAGCTGGGCGATGCCGCCGTCATCTGCGCGCACATCGCCGGGAGCGGGCGCGTTGAGCCAGTCGCTGCCACCGGCCGCATCGGGCTGTGCATAGGAGGCGGCCCAGGGATCGACGTCGGCCGTGCCGTGGCTCGGGTCCACGGTGCCGGCCGGTGCGGAGGCTGCCGCCCATGGGTCGTTGAAAGCGGTGCTGGCGTTTTCCGCCGAGGTGTTCAGTGCGTTGTCGTTCAAATCTTTCCCTCCTTACTGGGCTGCGCTGTGGGCGGCGGGGACGGTCTGTGGCTGCTGGGCCGGAGGAAAGTTCGGGTCCAGCTTGACGGGTGGAATTTCCTTTTGGGGCGGCGGCACGGGCGGGGTTTCGCGGTCCAGGAACTTGAGCATGGTGGTGCGGCTGATCACGCCCAGGTATTTGCCGCCCTCGTCCACCACGGGCAGGGGGAAGGCCGGTGCGGCCACGGCGCCGAAGAGCTCGGCCACCGGCGTGTGGCTGGCGATGGGCTGGACCCCGGGAATGAAGGCGTGCTGCAGGCCCAGCGGCCCCTGGTGGCCGCGCAGCGCGTCGCGCAGCGACTGCGACGAAACCACGCCCAGAAAGCGCTTGCGTGCATTGAGCACATAGGCGTGGTCGCGGTCCGAGTCTTCCAGCAGGCGCAGCGCGGCGCGGCAGCCGCGGTCGCTGTGTTCGGAAATCACGGTCAGCGCCTGGCGTGCGATATCGGCGGCCTTGAACACGGCGGCCGCATCCACGCCCTGGATGAAGGTGCGCACATAGGCATTGGCGGGGTTGCGCAGGATCTCGTCGGGCGTGCCCACCTGCTGCACCACACCGTCCTTCATGATGGCGATGCGGTCGCCGATGCGCATGGCCTCGTCCAGATCGTGGGAGATGAAGACAATGGTGCGGCGCTTGATCTCCTGCAGACGCAGCAGCTCGGACTGCATCTCGGTGCGGATGATGGGGTCCAGCGCCGAGAAGGCCTCGTCCATCAGCAGGATGGACGGATCGGACGCCAGGGCGCGGGCCAGGCCCACGCGCTGCTGCATGCCGCCCGAGAGCTCGTCGGGGTAGCTCGCGCCCCAGGCGCCCAGGCCCACCAGCTCCAGCGCCTCCCGGGCCTGCTGCTGGCGCGTGCTGCGGTCCACGCCGGCCAGCTCCAGGCCGAAGGCCGTGTTGTCCAGCACCGTGAGGTGGGGCATGAGGGCAAAGGACTGGAACACCATGGAGATGTCCTTGCGGCGCAGCGCGCGCAGCTCCTTGTCGCTGAGGACATTGATGTCCTGGCCGTCGACCAGGATGCGGCCGCTGGTGGGCTCGATCAGGCGGTTGAGCATGCGCACCAGCGTGGACTTGCCCGAGCCCGAGAGGCCCATGACGACGAAGATTTCACCGGCTTCGATGGTGAAGTCGGCGTCGAACACGCCTATGGATTGACCGGTGCGGGCGAGGATTTCCTGCTTGTCCAGGCCCTGCTGTACCAGGCTGAGTGCGGTTTCCGGATCATTGCCGAAGACCTTGAAGACATGATCGATAGCGATTTGCTTGGCCACTGTGGCGTTCTCCTTTGGATGAGATGGAACACAGTCCAGCGCCCATGACCGGCAATGCCGGCAGGCGCTGGCGCTCAAGCCAAAATGAGCCCTGATGCCGCAGCCCAGCCCGGCCTTGGGGACGGGCTGCGCAATGCAGTTGGCGCCGTGACGGCACCTGAGGTTGAGCCCGGATGGCACAGGCGGGTGTGCGCAAGAGCCGCAAAGCATGGAGAGGCTTGAAACGGCTGGGTACCTACAGGCACGCCGCTCTCCGTGGGACGGCTCCCGGCACGGTGGGCCGGAGAGAGCCTTTGCATCAGGGCCGTGTTTCGGCCCGGTTGACGGGGCTGCGCCAGGTCAGCGGCAAACGCTTGAATCTGGGCGCAACGATCCGCCGGGAAGTGGATCGGCCGCATTGCGAAAATACGGCGATTACCTGCATCGCAGGTTGTAAATGACTTTTTAATATATCAAATCGAGTTTTATGCGTCAAAAAAGGCTGTAAGCAAACGCCGGTCTCAAGGCCTGAAAGCCGCCGTCTGAGGCGGCTGAAAAATCAAAAAAGATAGCTGCAAGCGCCTTCTATGCGGTAATTTCGCGCTGATAGGGCTCTGGTTTTTGGCAGTTGTCAGCTTTTTCGGGGATTCCTGTGTCTTTCGGGCATGAAAAAGCCCCGCCATGGACAACCATGCGGGGCTTTTCAGTGGCAGGAGGCTCAGTGCTGGTGGGCGCTGCTGGTGAGCTTGTCCGTCAAGGCAATGGCCAGCGCGCTGAGCAGGAAGACCACGTGGATGATGGTCTGCCACATCAGCACATGGACCTCGTAGCTGCCCGCGTTGATAAAGCTCTTGAGCAGGTGGATGGAGCTGATGCCGATGATGGACAGCGCCAGCTTGACCTTGAGCACCGAGGCGTTCACATGGCTGAGCCACTCGGGCTGGTCGGGGTGGGATTCCAGGCCCAGGCGGCTGACGAAGGTTTCGTAGCCGCCCACGATGACCATGATCAGCAGATTGGAGATCATGACCACGTCGATCAGCGCCAGTACCACCAGCATGATCACGGTCTCGTTCAGATGCTGCAGCGGCACATCGCTCTTGTAGCCGATATTGGTGACCAGGGCCTGCAGGGCTTCCTGGTTGCCGAAGACGGCTTCCACGAGATGCCACAGCTCCACCAGAAAGTGCCAGACATAGACGCCCTGGGCGGCGATCAGCCCCAGGTACAGTGGCAGCTGCAGCCAGCGGCTGGCAAAGATGAGGGAGGGCAGGGGACGCAGGGCTGCGGAGGCCTGATAGCCCGGGTGGCTTGTCTTGCCGGAGGAGGTGCCTGCTTCGTCGGAGTGGATGCGGCTCATGATGTGTGTGCTGGGGCCGGCCGCCGCCAGTCGAGCCTGGCTGCGCCGGTCGGTTGTGGGAGTGAAATGGAGGAGAGATCGGGGCGCCGCCACTTGTGATGACTGGTTTTGCTGTGGGTGCGCCCCGTAGTAGCTGCACCGACGCGACCCCGCGGCTTTGGCTGCGGGCCCCATGGGAGGCAGGTGCGCGATTCTAAGGGTTTGTTCCGGGGTGTTTTTGCCAAAGTGCAAGGAAATCAACGCTGAACATGCGCTTTGTGCTGCAAAAATCGGAGCTGATTGCCGGCTTGACGGAAGCGGAAAACTGGTTGCCAATTTCAGTCAGTGGCGTGTAAGACCGAGCCCCGACAGTACGCCCACAATAATTTCATTGCCAAGCTTCAGGAGACAACAAAGATGAACGCAGCGACATCACCTATCGAATCCGTCCTGGTGGAGAACCGTGTGTTCCCGCCGCCGGCCGACTTTGCGGCCAAGGCCCGTGTCTCGGGCATGGCGCAATACCAGGCCCTGTGCGACGAGGCCGAGCGTGATTACGAAGGCTACTGGGCCCGGCTGGCCCGCGAGAACGTGGTGTGGTCCAAGCCCTTCACCCAGGTGCTGGACCAGAGCAACCCGCCGTTCTTCAAGTGGTTTGCCGACGGCGAGCTCAATGCCAGCGCCAACTGCCTGGACAAGCACATGGGCACGCCGGTCGAGAACAAGACCGCCATCATCTTCGAAGCCGATGGCGGCGAGGTCACCAAGATCAGCTACAAGGAACTGCTGGCCCGCGTGAGCCAGTTCGCCAACGCGCTCAAGGCCCGCGGCGTGCAAAAGGGCGACCGCGTGCTGATCTACATGCCCATGACCATCGAGGGCGTGGTGGCCATGCAGGCCTGCGCGCGCATAGGCGCCACGCATTCCGTGGTGTTCGGCGGCTTCTCGGCCAAGGCGGTGCAGGAGCGCATCGTGGACGTGGGCGCCAGCGTGGTGATTACGGCCAACTACCAGATGCGCGGCGGCAAGGAGCTGCCGCTCAAGGCCATCGTCGACGACGCGATCGCGCTGGGCGCCTGCGATGCGGTCAAGACCGTGCTGGTGTACGAGCGCACGGCCACGGCCTGCAATATGGTGGCGGGCCGCGACATCACGTTCAGCGACGCACTGGCTGGCCAGTCCACCGAATGCGCGCCCGTGGCGGTGAATGCCGAACACCCGCTGTTCATCCTCTACACCAGCGGCTCCACGGGCAAGCCCAAGGGCGTGCAGCATGCCACGGGCGGCTATGTGCTGTGGGCCAAGCAGACCGTGGAGTGGACCTTCGACATGCGCGACAGCGATGTGTTCTGGTGCACGGCCGACATCGGCTGGATCACGGGCCACACCTATGTGGCCTACGGCCCGCTGGCCGCTGGCGCCACGCAGATCGTGTTCGAGGGCGTGCCCACCTTCCCCAATGCGGGCCGCTTCTGGCAGATGGTCGAGCGCCACGGCTGCACCGTGTTCTATACCGCGCCCACGGCCATCCGCTCGCTGATCAAGGCCGCGGACTCGGACCCCAGCGTCCACCCCAAGAACTGGAATCTGTCCAGCCTGCGTCTGCTGGGCTCGGTGGGCGAGCCCATCAACCCCGAGGCCTGGATGTGGTACCACAAGCATGTGGGTGGCGAGCGCTGCCCCATCGTGGACACCTTCTGGCAGACCGAAAACGGCGGCCATATGATCACCCCGCTGCCGGGTGCCACGCCGCTGGTGCCGGGTTCGTGCACGCTGCCGCTGCCGGGCATTGCGGCGGCGATCGTGGACGAGTCGGGCAACGACATGGCTCATGGAGCGGGCGGCATCCTGGTGGTGAAAAAGCCCTGGCCTTCCATGATCCGCAACATCTGGGGCGACCCCGAGCGCTTCAAGAAGAGCTACTTCCCCGAGGAGCTCAAGGGCTACTACCTGGCCGGCGACGGCGCCGTGCGCAGCGAGGACCGCGGCTACTTCCGCATCACGGGCCGCATCGACGACGTGCTCAATGTCTCGGGCCACCGCATGGGCACCATGGAAATCGAATCGGCCCTGGTGGCCAAGACCGATCTGGTGGCCGAGGCCGCGGTGGTGGGTCGCCCCGACGATCTGACGGGCGAAGCCATCTGCGCCTTCGTGGTGCTCAAGCGCCCCGTGCCCCATGGCGAGGAAGCCAAGCAGCTGGCCAACGAGCTGCGCAACTGGGTGGCCAAGGAAATCGGCCCCATTGCCAAGCCCAAGGACATACGCTTCGGCGAAAACCTGCCCAAGACCCGCAGCGGCAAGATCATGCGCCGCCTGCTGCGTTCCATCGCCAAGGGCGAGGCCATCACCCAGGACACCAGCACTCTGGAAAACCCCGCAATTCTGGAACAGTTGGCAAAGACCAATTGATTCAGGGCACACCGTAAGGTGCGGGGGCGTAGTCCTGGCTGGATTCGGGGAGCACTCATGTTGCGCAGCAATGTGATGTGCTCACCAGAACCCTTGCATCCTGGAGCAATTGGCCAAGATCCACTGATCTGACACTCCCATGACGCCAAAGCCGCTGCCTGCAGCGGCTTTGGCATTTTTGGCGCCGGCATATCGGGCGGCGGCCCAACTTGGGTTAAAAACAGGCAGTCCCGGAGCTAAGGAGAACAAGATGAATTTCCGCACTTTATCCATTGCCATCATCGTGGCCTTGATCGCCGTGCTGGCTGCCTTCAATTGGACCGCGCTGGCCACGCCGACCGCCGTCTCGTTCGGCGTGACCGAAATCCAGGCGCCGCTGGGCGTGCTGATGCTGGCGCTGACCGTGCTGCTCAGCGTCTTCTTCATCGCCTATGTGTTGTGGATGCAGGGCTCGGTGCTGATGGAGGCCCGCCGCCACAACAAGGAAATGCAGGCCCAGCGTGACCTGGCCGACAAGGCCGAAGCCTCGCGCTTCACGGAGCTGCGCGGTGTGCTGGAGGCCATGCACGCGAGAGACAAGCAGGAGCTGATCGAGCGCCTGGATGCGCTGGAAGCCCATCTGGTCAGCCGCGCCCAGGAGTCGGACAACAGCACGGCGGCCTATGTGGGTCAGCTGGAGCAGCAGCTTCACCAACGTTGAGTGACTGAAGTTTGATAGCTGCTGGCGCTTGTGGGTAAGCGCCAGAGGTCAAAAAACATCAAAGCCGCTGGGGACAGCGGCTTTTTTGCATGGCGCTCTATTTCAGGTTGCCGGAGAGGAATCTGGCCAGCCGTTCGCTGCGCGGATTGCTCAGCACCTCGCGCGGATGGCCTTGCTCCTCGATCAGGCCCTGGTGCAGGAAGATCACATGATTGGACACTTCACGGGCAAAGCCCATTTCGTGTGTCACCACCAGCATGGTGCGACCCTGCTGGGCCAATACCTGCATCACGCGCAGCACTTCGCCGACCAGCTCCGGATCCAGGGCTGAGGTGGGCTCGTCGAACAGCATGACCTCGGGCTCCACGGCCAGTGCGCGCGCAATGGCCACGCGTTGCTGCTGGCCGCCGCTCATGTGGCTGGGGTAGGCGTCCTCGCGCCCCTCCAGTCCCACCAGTTGCAGGTATTTGCGCGCGCGGGCCACGGCTTCGTCGCGTGACAGGCCCAGCACATGGACCGGTACTTCGATGATGTTCTGCAGCACCGTCATGTGTGCCCAGAGGTTGAAGTGCTGGAACACCATGGCCAGTCGTGAGCGCAGGCGCTGCAGCTGGCGCTGGTCGGCCGCGGCCAGCGCACCGTCGCGGCCGGGGCGCAATTGCAGCTCTTCGTCCGCCACGATGATGCGACCCTGCTGGGGTTGCTCCAGCAGGTTGATGCAGCGCAGGAAGGTGCTCTTGCCTGAGCCCGAGCTGCCGATGATGCTGATCACATCGCCGGCGCGGGCGTTGAGCGAAACGCCCTTGAGCACTTGGTTCTGCCCATAGCGCTTGTGGATGTCCAGAGCCTGGAGTTTGTAAGGGGTGTTGCTTGTCATGCTCATGCCTTGCGCGGTGCCAGATAACCCAGGTAGCGGCGCTCCAGCAGGCGGTTGGCACCGAGCAGGCTGAAGGTGATGCACAGGTAGATGGCGGCCGCGAAGAGGTAGGCCTCGAACGGCAGGTAGAAATCGGAATACACGCGGCTGGCGGCGCCGGTCAGATCAAGCAGCGCCGGCACGGTGCTGGCCAGGCTGGAGCTGTGCAGCATCATCACCACCTCGTTGCCGTAGGCGGGCAGCATGCGGCGGATGGCGCTGGGCAGCACGATGCGGCGCATCAGCTGCCAGTCGCTCATGCCCATGGCGCGTGCGGCCTCGACCTCGCCCTTGTTGGTTTCGCGAATGGCGCCGGCCAGCATCTCGGCGGTGTAGGCCGCGGTGTTCAGGCTGAAGGACAGCAGAGCGCAGAAGAATGGCTCCTTGAAATGTGTCCAGGGCCAGACGGTGTCCCAGCGCTCCTGCACCCATTCGAGCTGGGCGAAGCCGTAGTAGATCAGATAGACTTGGATCAGCAGCGGCGTGCCGCGCATGAAATAGGTGAATGCACTGACGGGGACGCGCACCAGGGCCGAGCGGCTGACCAGGGCCAGCGCGAACAGCAGCGCCAGCACGGCACCCACGGCCAGGCTGATCAGCGTCAGCTGCAGCGTGACGACCAGGCCTTCTGCGTATAGCGCCAGGGTGGCGGGTTCGAAGATGACGCTCCAGTTCATAGCTGCACCTTGTCCGTTCCCAGGCTGTAGCGCGCAGACAGGCGCTTGAGCAGCTGTAGCGATACGGCGGTGAAGATCAGGTAGAGGGCTGCCGTGAACAGGAAGAAGGCGAATGGCTCGCGCACGGAGGCGCTGGCCTGCTTGGCCAGATAGGTCATGTCATGCAGGCCGATCAGGCTGACCAGCGCCGTGGCCTTGATCAGCACCAGCCAGTTGTTGGTGAAGCTGGGCAGGGCATAGC
Organism: Comamonas guangdongensis; assembly: GCF_041079535.1. Classification (NCBI taxonomy): domain Bacteria; kingdom Pseudomonadati; phylum Pseudomonadota; class Betaproteobacteria; order Burkholderiales; family Comamonadaceae; genus Comamonas; species Comamonas guangdongensis. The sequence goes on from NZ_JBFYGN010000020.1 coordinate 79,808, forward strand.
GCACCATCTGCGGCAGCGTGATGCGCACAAAGGTGCGCATCGGGCTCATGCCGAAGGCCCAGGCTGCTTCCATCTGGCCTTTGGGGATGGCAAGAATGGCACCGCGGAAGGTTTCGGTCATATAGGCGCCGTAGATGAAGCCAATGGTCAACACGCCGGCGGCAAAGGGGTTCAGGTCCACGCCTTGGTCGCTGCCCAGGGCTTCGAGCAGGCTGTTGAGTCCGATGGCGCCGCCGTAGAAGATCAGCAGCATCATCAGCAGTTCGGGGATGCCGCGCACCACGGTGGTATAGACGGTGGCCGGCCAAGCCAGCAAGCGCCGCCCCGAGAGTTTGGCTGCCGCGCCCGCAAGCCCGATCAGCGTGGCCACCAGCAGCGAGGCCAGCGACACGGCAACCGTGAGCAGCGCTCCCTGGAGGATCGAGTAATAGTATCCGCTCATGTCATGCAGCTTGCACGCCATGCGATAGGCATCCCGCAGGATGCATAGCGCATGGCGTGCAATGTGGCTTTATTGGCCGTAGGGGTCGAAGTCGAAGTACTTCTTGGCGATCTTGGCGTAGGTGCCGTTCTTGCGGATCGTGTCGATCGCTTCGTCGAGCTGCTGCTTGAGTTCCTTCTGGCCCTTGCGCATGGCAATGCCGATGCCTTCGCCGTAGTACTTCACGTCGTACTGGTCGGGGCCTGCATAGCCGTAGTTCTTGCCCTCGGGCTTGCGCAGGAAGCCACCGTTCACTTCGACCTTGTCAGCCACGGTGCCGTCCAGGCGGCCAGCATCCAGGTCCAGATAGACCTGGTTCTGCGACTGGTAGGACACCACGTTCACGCCAGCGGGCTTGAGTTCGCCCATGGCCCATTTTTCCTGGGTGCTGCCCTTGAGTACGCCGATCTTCATGCCCTTGAGCGAGGCCGGACCGTCGTACTTGACGGTTTTCTTGACCACGATGGCGCTGGGTGTCTTGTAGTAGCGCTTGGTGAAGTCCACCACGCGCTGGCGTTCGGGCGTGATCGAAATGGAGCTGACGATCACGTCGAACTTGCGGGCCTGCAGGCCGGGGATGACACTGTCGAACTCGGACTCGACGAACACGCACTTGCGCTTGAGCTGCTCGCACAGCGCATTGGCGATGTCGATGTCGAAGCCGACGATCTCGCCCGAAGCGGTTTTGTACTCGAAGGGCTCGTAGGCCGGGTTGGTGCCCACCCGCAGGTCGGCGGCTAGGGTGGAGCCGGCCAGGGTTGCGAGGGCCATAGCCATCAGCGATGCGCGCATGGTGATTCCTTGTCTTGGATACGGTATATGCGAAAAAACCAGCCCAGCTGGCGCAAAGATGCGCACGCCACGTTGTAGGTCACGTGGTTGCTGCAGGGCGGTGAACCCGACATTCTCGCCGTTTCTGGCCGCAGCGCGGAAAATTAATTGCCATAGGGGTCAAAGTCAAAGTACTTCTTGGCAATGTCGTTGTATGTGCCATTGCTGCGAATGGTCTTGATGGCTGCATTGATCTGGTCCTTGAGCTCTTTCTGACCCTTGCGCATGCCGATGCCTATGCCGTCGCCGTAGTACTTGGTCTCATACTGGTCGGGTCCCGCATAGCCGTAGTCCTTGCCCTCGGGCTTGCGCAGAAAGCCGCCATGCACTTCCACCTTGTCGGCCACCGTGCCGTCAAGGCGGCCCGACTTGATGTCCAGATACACCTGGTCCTGGGCTTCATAGGGCACGAGAGTCACGCCTGCAGGTTTGAGCTCTCCCATGGCCCATTTTTCCTGGGTGCTGCCCTTGAGAACACCAATGTGCTTGCCTTTGAGCGAGGCTGGGCCGGTGTAAGGCGTGCCTTTTTTCACCACGATGGCGCTGGGTGTCTTGTAGTAGCGGTCCGAGAAGTCGATGACGCGCTTGCGCTCTTCGGTCATGGACAGCGAGCTGATGACCACATCGTATTTCCTGGCTTGCAGGCCGGCAATCATGCTGTCCCAGACCTGCTCGACAAACACGCATTTGCGCTTGATCTCGGTGCAGATGGCGTTAGCAATGTCCACATCGAAGCCCGTGGGCTTGCCGTCGGCGGTCTTGTAGGTAAAGGGTTCATAGGTGGGGTCGATGGCCACCTTGAGGTCTGCTGCCTGGGAGGAAGCCGTCGCCATGCCGCAGGCCGCGAGGATTGCGAAAGGCGCGCTAGCCCATGTTTTCTTTGCCATACCCGTCCTTGGTGTGATGAGAGAGTCCCGCAGGATGTGCCAGCTTGTGGTGGCATTCTAGGCAGCCGCCTTGCCTCGAATGCCGCTTTTGTGGCGCTCTGGCGCTATCGAATACCCAGAGGAGTGCAGTGCCAGGCGGGCGTGAAAAATGACGCCTCAGCACGTTCATTCGGGATGTGATTGCTGCCTCTCCTGGAGGAGTGTCTTGGGGGGCAATGAAAAAAGCCGCTGACAGGCAGCGGCTTTTTCGCAGAAGTCTCTGCCCGGGGTGCAGAGGTTGACAGGAATTTACTTCTTGTCGCCGCCCAGCTGGGGCAGGGCGTTGGCGCTGCTCACGCTCAGCAGGCCGGCCTTGGAGTAGATGGCCAGCTTGTCGCGGGTGTCCATCAGGTCCAGGTTGCGCATGGTCAGCTGGCCGATGCGGTCGATGGGGCTGAAAGGCGCGTCCTCGACCTTTTCCATGGACAGGCGCTCGGGAGCGTAGGTCAGATTGGGCGACTCGGTGTTCAGGATCGAGTAATCGTTGCCGCGGCGCAGTTCCAGCGTCACGGTGCCGGTGATGGCGCGGGCCACCCAGCGCTGGGCGGTTTCGCGCAGCATGATGGCCTGGGGGTCGAACCAGCGGCCCTGGTACAGCAGGCGGCCCAGGCGCAGGCCGTTGATGCGGTACTGCTCGATGGTGTCCTCGTTGTGGATGCCGGTCACCAGGCGCTCGTAGGCGATATGCAGCAGGGCCATGCCCGGGGCTTCGTAGATGCCGCGGCTCTTGGCCTCGATGATGCGGTTCTCGATCTGGTCGCTCATGCCCAGGCCGTGGCGGCCGCCGATGCGGTTCAGCTCCAGGAACAGTTCCACGGCGTCGGCGTATTCCTTGCCGTTGATGGCGACGGGACGGCCTTCGTCGAAGCTGATCGAGACTTCCTCGGCCTTGACTTCGACCTCGGGCTTCCAGAAAGCCACGCCCATGATGGGGTTCACGATGCGGATGCCGGAGTTCAGGAACTCCAGGTCCTTGGCTTCGTGGGTGGCGCCCAGCATATTGGAATCGGTGGAGTAGGCCTTCTCGGCCGACATCTTGTAGCCGAAGCCTTCCTTGGTCATGAAGGCCGACATTTCGGCACGGCCGCCCAGCTCGTCGATGAAGGTGCTGTCCAGCCAGGGCTTGTAGATCTTCAGCGCGGGGTTGGTGAGCAGGCCGTAGCGGTAGAAGCGCTCGATGTCGTTGCCCTTGAAGGTCGAGCCGTCGCCCCAGATGTTGACGTCGTCTTCCTTCATGGCGGCCACCAGCATGGTGCCGGTCACGGCACGGCCCAGGGGAGTGGTGTTGAAGTAGGTGATGCCGCCGGTGGAGATGTGGAAGGCGCCGGCCTGGATGGCGGCAATGCCTTCGTTGGCCAGCTGGGCGCGGCAGTCGATCAGGCGGGCTTTTTCCGCACCGTATTCCATGGCCTTGCGGGGGATGGCGTCGTAGTCGGCTTCATCGGGCTGACCCAGGTTGGCCGTGTAGGCATAGGGCAGGGCACCCTTGTTCTTCATCCAGCGCAGGGCGGCCGAGGTGTCCAGGCCGCCGGAGAAGGCGATGCCGACCTTCTGGCCGACGGGAACATGTTGCAGAATGGTTTCCATGAGATTTCTCTTCAAAGTGATAGCTGCAAGCGCTTGATACATCAGCGCTTTGAGCTAAAAATGCTTGAAATTCCAGCGGTCTGTGTCAGACCCGGTTCAGGCGCCGCTCAAGCGTAGTGGCAGATGTAGTGATAGGCCTCGCCCACGCGGATGTCGAACTTGGAGTTCGCCGGAATCTGAAAGCTCTCGCCCGCCGAGGACTTCTTCCACTCGCTTTCGCCGTCGAGCTTGTATTCGCAGGAGCCGCCCACGCATTCCATGATTTCCGCCGCTGCCGTGCCGAAGGTCAGGGTGGAGGGCAGCACCACGCCCACGGACTTCTTGGTGCCATCGGGCAGGGTGAAGCTGTGGCTGACGCACTTGCCGTCAAAGTACACATTGGCCTTGGTGGTGAGGCTGACGCCGTCAATGGTTTCGGTGGTCATGGAAAAGTACGCTGAGCGTGGTCAAAGATCAAACCGGTGATTTTAGGCCACGTGATCTGTGCCCGCGCGATTGCCAGGCAAAGGCAGGAAAAACAAGAGCCCCGTGACGGGGCTCTGGTGAGGGGCTTAGCGGCGCCAGCCCGGGCGGTAGTAGCCGCCGTGACCGTGGTAGTAGCCCGGGCGGGTGGCGTAGTAGGCGCCAGCTCCAATGGCTGCACCCAGAAGCAGCGGCGCCACATAGTCGGCGCCGGAGTAGTAGGTGGTGCCAGCCGAATAAACCGGGGCCACGGGCTGCGGTGCGTAGTAGCCGCTCTGGTACTCGGCGGGGTAGCTGGTCGAGTATGCGGCCTGGGGAGGCATCTGGCTGTCGTAATAGCCGTTGCTGCCATAGGCGCTGTCATTGGCCGAAGGCTGGACATTCAGCGCAATCCACTTGCCGGGCGGGTTGGCGGTCTGTGTCGTGTAGTTGCGGCCGTTGTACTCATAGGTCACGTTGTAGCCCACGGTACGGTTCTGGTAGAAGGTCTGCGTGTTGCACTGGCGCACGTTCTGGTACTGGACCGGGCCCGATGCCTCGACCTGGTTGCCCAGCAGAGCGCCACCCACCAGGCCCGCGCCCGTGGCTGCCGCCCGGCCGCCGCCACTGCCGATCGCACTGCCGATCAGGCCGCCGGCAATGGCGCCGACCACGGCACCTGCTCCCGTAGGGCGTGGCGCCACGGCCATGGGCTGGTCGGAGCAGACCTGCTGCGGCACGGCCACTTGCTGGGTGATGGGGGTGGAGGACAGCACGCGGCCACGCTCCTGGGCGAAGGCTCCGGTGGCGGCCACGGCGGCGATGGTCAAAACTGCCAGGGATTTCATAGATCACTCTCCTGTCTCTGCATACATAACGTATCAGAGTTGGCTCAAGTTTATTTGGACTGGGTCAAGACCACGCCCCGCCAAGGTAAAGCTAGGTAAAGCAATGTGTGAATGTGGGTGGTTGCTTATTGGGCCAGCTGCGCCTGCCAGGCGTCGAGCTTGAAGCCCACGGTAATCCTGCCGTCGGCCCATTCCACCACGGGGCGCTTGATGGTGCTGCTGTGCTCCTGCATCACGGCTGCGGCGCTGGCCGCATCCACGGCGCTGTCCTTGATGGCTTCGTCGAGCTTGCGCCAGCTCGTGCCCTGGCGGTTGAGCAGCTTCTCCCAGCCCAGGGTCTGCATCCAGCCGGGCAGGCGATCGGCGGGTACGCCCTGCTTTTTGAAGTCGTGAAAAATGTAAGTGATGCCTTGCTCATCCAGCCACTGGCGCGCTTTTTTGACGGTGTCGCAATTGGGGATGCCGTAGACGGTGGTGATCTTGCTCATGGGATTCGGGCTCCGGTGAAACGCTTGGAGGCAGGTGTAACGCATTTGCCAAGTGCCGGCAGCCATAGGGCCTCTGGCAGTGGGCGACAATAGCGCCCAGTATGCACACCACATTTCCCACCTTGGATGCATGGCTTGCCTATTGCGAGCGCCTGCATCCCCAGAACATCGCCCTGGGTCTGGATCGCGTGCGTGAAGTCGCACAGCGCATGGGCCTGCAATTCGATTGCCCGGTCATCACCGTGGCGGGCACCAACGGCAAGGGCTCGACCTGCGCCATGCTGGAGGCCGTGGCCCTGCAGTCCGGCTACCGCCCCGGGGTCTATACCTCGCCCCATCTGGTGCATTTCGAAGAGCGCTGCCGCGTGGGCGGCGAGATCGTCGCGGCCGAGGCGCTGCTTCCACACTTCGAGGCCGTGGAGCAGGCCCGCGTCAAGGACGGTGCGGAGGTTGCACTCACTTATTTCGAGTTCACCACCCTGGCCATCCTGCGCCTGATGAGCCAGTCTAGGCTGGATGTGGCGATTCTGGAGGTCGGTCTGGGCGGACGTCTCGATGCCACCAATATCATTGACGCCGACTGCGCCGTCATCACCAGCATCGATCTTGATCACATGGAACTGCTCGGACCGGACCGCGAAAGCATAGGCCGCGAGAAGGCAGGCATCATGCGCGCGGGCCGCCCCGTGGTGGTGAGTGATCCCGTACCTCCGCAAAGCGTGATCGACCACGCGGCCGAGATCGGTGCCGATCTGTGGCGCTTCGGCAAGGACTTCAACTACGACGGCGACAAGCAGCAATGGGGCTGGGCCGGCCGCGGCCGCCGCTACGCGGGACTGGCCTATCCGGCGCTGCGCGGCGCCAACCAGCTGGTCAATGCCTCGGGGGTGCTGGCCGCGTTCGAAGCGATCCGTAGCCAGCTGCCGGTCACGGCGCAGGCCGTGCGCACCGGCCTGGCCATGGTGGAGCTGCCGGGGCGTTTTCAGATCATCCCGGGCCAGCCCACGCTGGTGCTGGACGTGGCCCACAACCCGCATTCGGTGGCGGCCCTGACGGCGAATCTGGATGCCATGGGCTATTTCCCGACCACGCATGCCGTGTTCGGCGCCATGGCCGACAAGGACTGGGAGCCCATGCTCACCAAGATTGCTCCGCTGATCGACCGCTGGTATTTCTGCGATCTGCCCACTGCGCGTGCGGATTCGGCCGCGGGTCTCCAGGCCAAGCTGCTGGAGCTGCAGGCCAAGGCCGGCATCCGCAAAGATGTGAGCATGCAGACCTTTGCCAATCCGCAGCAGGCGCTGGATGCGGCGGTGGAGGCTTGCGAGGCGGCTGATAGAATCGTGGTCTTTGGATCGTTCTACACGGTGGGCGGCGTGCTGCAAAACGGCACGCCGCGCCTGAGCGCCAAACACCTGGCCCATTGAGCCATTGATCGGTCGTCAGGGCTCTGGCCCTGGCTTCCGGCTGCAACAAAGTCCTCACTACATGGCACTTTTCAATATCCGTTGGCCCGGCAAGAAAGACGAAGCCGAGTCCGTGGCCGGAGCCAAACGCCCCAGCCGCCTGGCCCAGGGCGAAAGCGTGGAGGCCATGCGCCGCCGCGCCCGGCACCGCCTGATCGGCGCTGCCGTGCTGGTACTGATCGGTGTGGTGGGCTTTCCGCTGCTGTTCGATACCCAGCCGCGCCCGATTCCCGTCAATATCCCGATTGAAATTCCGGACCGCGACAACGCCGCTCCCGTGGTGGTGCCGGGCGCCCAGGTGGCCGGGCAGGCTGCGAGCCAGAGCGCCGCACCCGCGGGCCGGGTGGCGACCAATGCTTCGCTCGACGACGGTGAGGAGGTGCTTGCTCCTGCTGCACCGGTCGCCACGGCGCCTGCTGCCGCGGTGCAGCCGTCGCGCTCTGCCGTGGCCGCCACGGCGGCGGTGGCTGCAGGTGCGGCCGTCGTGGCTGCGCAGGTCAAGCCCGAGCCCAAACCCGAGATCAAACCCGAGCCCAAGCCGGAAAAGCCCAAGGCCGAGGTGAAGAAGCCTGAGGCCAAGCCCGAGCCCAAGCCGGAAAAGCCCAAGGCCGAGGTGAAGAAGCCCGAACACAAGCCGGAAACCAAGCCCGAGTCCAAGCCGGAACCCAAGCACAAGCCGGATGCCGGCAAGGCCGACGAGGCCTCGCGTGCCCGCGCCCTGCTGGAGGGGCGCAGCGGCTCCGAGGCCTCTGCGGCCAAGGACACGGCTGCGGGCAACGAACGTTTTATCGTGCAGATCGGTGCTTTTGCCGAAGTCAGCAAGGCCAACGAGATCAAGGCCAAGCTTGGCGGCGGTGCCTTCACCCAGACCGTGGATACTCGGGACGGCACCCGCACGCGTGTGCGCATGGGGCCGTTCAAGAGCCGCGAAGAGGCGGACAAGGCTGCGGCGCGCGCCAAGAGCCTGGGACTGCCGGCATCGGTGTTCAAGGGCTAGGGCGGTTGACCGACTGAAAGCGTTCGCCAAGCATTGCGCCGATAGAACTGTTGATGACCACGCTGGACTGGATTTTTGTGGCCGTGCTGCTGGGCTCCATGTTGCTGGGGGCCTGGCGGGGGCTGGTGTATGAGATCCTGTCCCTGGCGGGGTGGGTGGTGGCTTTTGTCGTGGCCCGTACCTGGGCCCAGGATATGGCGCAGTGGTTGCCGCTTGACGGCTGGGATATGCAGCTGCGTTATGCGGCGGGCTTTGTGTTGCTGCTGGTGGGGGCGGTGTTTGCCTGGGGGCTGGTTTCCTGGCTGTCCAAGCAGCTGATCGAGGCGGTGGGCTTGAGGCCCGTGGACCGCACTTTGGGCGCCTTGTTCGGCGTCCTGCGCGGCGCGCTGCTGCTGCTGGTGTCGGCGCTGGTGATCCGTTACACGCCGCTGCATACGGCGCTGTGGTGGCAGGATTCGGCGCTGGCGCCGTGGCTGTCGCAGGGGTTGGCATGGGTGTTGCCGGCCCTGCCTGCGCAGTGGGAACAGTATTTGCCCGGCACTTCTTCTTGAAGTGCCGGGGTTTGCCGCCATGTGCTGGAGGTGTCTGGCGGCAGGGGTTTGCAGCGAGTGCGGCAGGCCGTGACAGGAGTTCGGTGTCGGCGTCATGCGCTGGCACCTGATGTCAAAGCGCAGGCTAGCCAATGGGTGGCGAAGCAGGCGAGTGTGGCGAAGGGCAACTTTCGCGAACAGATGGAACGCAACTATGTGTGGAATCGTTGGTGTGGTGAGCACCACACCCGTGAATCAGCTGATTTATGACGCTTTGCTGCTGCTGCAGCACCGTGGGCAGGATGCAGCCGGCATCGTGACCCAGCAGGAACGCAAGTTCTTCATGCACAAGGCCAAGGGCATGGTGAAGGACGTGTTTCGCACCCGCAACATGCGTGCGCTGCCCGGCAATGTGGGCCTGGGTCAGGTGCGCTATCCCACGGCGGGCAATGCTTCCAGCGAGGAGGAAGCCCAGCCCTTCTACGTGAATGCGCCCTTCGGTATCGTCATGGTGCACAACGGCAACCTCACCAATGCCAAGCAGCTGCGCCGTGAACTGGCGGACACCGATCACCGCCACACCAACACCGAAAGCGACTCCGAGGTTCTGCTCAACGTGCTGGCGCACGAGATTGGCCGCGCCTCCAGCGGTGCGCCGCTCCAGAGCGAGGAAATCTTCAAGGCCGTGCGTGCGGTGCACAAGCGCATCAAGGGCTCGTATGCCGTGATTGCGCTGATCGCCGGTTATGGCCTGCTGGCCTTCCGTGACCCCTTCGGCATCCGTCCGCTGTGCATGGGACGCGGCAATGACGGCACCATCATGCTGGCCAGCGAGTCCGTGGCGCTGGAAGGTACCACCCATGTGTTCGAGCGCGACATTGCTCCCGGCGAGGCGATCTTCGTGCACAACGATGGCCGCATCGAGAGCCTGCAGTGCGCTGAAAAGACCCAGCTCAACCCCTGCGTGTTCGAGTATGTGTATCTGGCACGCCCCGACTCCACCATGGACGGGATCTCCGTCTATCAGGCCCGCCTGAACATGGGCGAGACGCTGGCCAAGCGCGTGATCTCCATGGTGCCCCCCAATGAGATCGATGCGGTCATTCCCATCCCCGAATCGAGCCGACCCAGCGCCATGCAGCTGGCCCAGTTGCTGGGCAAGCCCTATCGCGAAGGGTTTGTGAAAAACCGCTATGTGGGCCGCACCTTCATCATGCCCGGCCAGGGGGCGCGCAAGAAGTCGGTGCGCCAGAAACTCAATGCTATCAGCAGCGAGTTCAAGGGCCGCAATGTGCTGCTGGTCGATGACTCCATCGTGCGCGGCACCACCTCCAAGGAAATCGTGCAGATGGCGCGCGATGCCGGTGCCAACAAGGTGTATCTGGCCTCGGCTGCGCCTCCCGTGCGCCACCCCAATGTGTATGGCATCGACATGCCCACGCGCTCCGAGCTGGTGGCGCATGGCCGCACGGTCGAGGAAATTCGCCAGGTCATCGGCTGCGACGCGCTGATCTACCAGGATGTGGAAGCCATGAAGCAGGCCGTGGGCAAGATCAATCCCCAGGTGAGCGGCTTCGAAGCCTCCTGCTTTGACGGCATCTACATCACCGGCGATATTTCCGATGACGAGGTGACGGCGCTCAACGAAGGCCGCAACCGTGGCAGCGAAGAGGAGAGCGAAGACACATCGCGCCTGTCCCTGCCCAACGCCCAGGAAAGCTGAGTGCCGGCGTTTTCGCGCAGCGAATGACTGAGTGTGAAAGGGTTGCTGAGGCAACCCTTTTCATTCAGGAGGACAATGGCATGGCCATGCGCGAAGTCTGCTCCTTTGAAGTGAGCATATTGCGCATGCCGGACAGGGGCTGGAGTGCTGTTTGACTCCTGAACTGGCGGCGTGCGGGCAGGGTTTTTCAAAGATCGGCGAGCTTGCCGATCAAGCTGGTGAAGCCAGGGCGCCCGGGGCCGACGAGGTGCCGGCGAGGCTTGTGACCAGTACCAACCATCTGGATTTGACGATTGTGACCAACAAGACATTACCCGAGGGTTTGCATCCTGAAACTTTGGCCGTGCGCGAAGCGGTCGAGCGCAGCCAGTGGGGCGAGCATTGCGAGGCGCTGTACATGACCAGCAGCTTTGTGCAGCCCGACTGCGCCACAGCCGCCCGCCGCTTTGCCAACGAGGAGCCCGGTTACACCTATAGCCGCACCACCAATCCCACGGTGACCAGCTTCGAGCGTCGTCTGGCGGCCATGGAGGGTACGGAATGTGCGGTGGCCACTTCCACGGGCATGTCGGCCATTCTGCTGGTGGCGCTGACCGCGCTCAAGACCGGCGACCATGTGATCTGCTCGCAGTCCATGTTCGGCTCCACCATCAAGCTGCTGGGCACCGAGATGGCGCGCTTCGGCGTCGAAACCAGCTTCGTGCCGCAGACCGATATCGAGGCCTGGAAGGCCGCCGTCAAGCCCAACACGCGCATGCTGTTTGCCGAGACGCCGACCAATCCGCTGACCGATCTCTGCGACATCGCGGCGCTGGCCGAGGTGGCGCATGCCAACGGCGCGCTGCTGGCCGTGGACAACAGCTTTGCCACGCCTGTCCTGCAGCAGCCGGCCAAGCTGGGTGCCGATATCGTGGTGCATTCGGGCACCAAGTTCCTGGACGGCCAGGGCCGTGTGATGGCCGGCGCCGTCTGCGGCTCTATCGCGCTGGTGGACAAGGTCATGGGCACTTTCCTGCGCAGCGGCGGCCTGAACATCGCTCCGTACAATGCCTGGACGGTGATGAAGGGTCTGGAAACCCTGGCCCTGCGCGTCAAGGCGCAAAGCGCGGCGGCGCTGGAGCTGGCGGCTTGGCTGGAAGCCCATCCCAAGGTGGCGCGCGTGTATTACCCGGGCCTCAAGAGCCATCCCCAGCATGAGCTGGCCATGCGCCAGCAAAACGGCATGGGCGGCGCCGTGCTGGCTTTCGATGTGATGGGCGAGGGCGCCGAGCAACTGCGGGCCCATGCCTTCCATGTGGTGGACAGCACCCGGCTGTGCTCCATCACCGCCAATCTGGGCGATGTGAAGACCACCATCACCCACCCCGCCAGTACCTCGCACGGCCGCCTGAGCGAAGCCCAGCGACAGGCCGCGGGCGTGGGCCAGGGCCTGATTCGCATTTCCGTGGGCCTGGAGCATCTCGACGATCTCAAGGCCGATCTTTCTCGCGGACTGGATACGCTGTGAAACACCCCCTGAGTCGCTTCGCGCCTTCCCCCTCAAGGGGGACGATGCCTGCGCTGCGAGGCGGCTCTTGCTCGGCATCTCTGACCGGGACTGCGTGCGCATCAAGCGCTGCAGCCTTGGCGCAGTGAATGTCGTACAAGGATTTCTGATATGACAAACAAAATTCGCACCCGTTTTGCCCCGTCTCCCACGGGCTTCATCCACCTGGGCAATATCCGCTCGGCCCTTTATCCCTGGGCCTTTGCGCGCGCCAATGGCGGCGAATTCGTGCTGCGCATCGAGGACACCGATCTCGAGCGTTCGACCCAGGCCTCGGTGGACGTGATTCTCGAAGGCATGGAATGGCTGCAGCTGAACCATGACGAAGGCCCGTTCTACCAGATGCAGCGCATGGATCGCTACAAGCAAGTGCTGGCCACGCTGCAGGAAAAAGGCTATGTCTATCCCTGCTATATGAGCATGGAAGAGCTGGACGCGCTGCGCGAAAAGCAGATGGCCAACAAGGAAAAGCCGCGCTACGACGGCACCTGGCGTCCCGAGCCCGGCAAGGTGCTGCCGCCGGTTCCCGAGGGCGTCAAGCCCGTGCTGCGCTTCAAGACTCCGCAAACCGGTGTCGTGGCCTGGGAAGACAAGTGCAAGGGCCGTATCGAGTTCCAGAACACCGAGCTCGACGACCTGGTGATCGCACGTCCCGACGGCACGCCGACCTATAACTTCTGCGTCTGCGTCGATGACATGGACATGAACATCACCCACGTGATTCGTGGCGATGACCATGTGAACAACACGCCGCGCCAGATCCACATCTTCGAGGCGCTGGGCGCCAGCGTGCCCGTGTTTGCCCACCTGCCCACCGTGCTCAACGAGCAGGGCGAGAAGATGAGCAAGCGCAACGGCGCCAAGGCAGTGACCCAGTACCGCGACGAGGGCTATCTGCCCGATGCCATGGTCAACTATCTGGCGCGCCTGGGGTGGAGCCACGGCGACGACGAGATCTTCAGCCGTGCCCAGTTCCTCGAATGGTTCAACCTCGATCACCTGGGCCGCAGCGCCGGCCAGTTCGACGAGGCCAAGCTGCGCTGGGTGAATGCCCAGCACCTGAAAGCCATGGATGACGCCCAACTGGCGCAGATGGTCAAGCCTTTTGTGCTCAAGGCTGGTGTCGATGCGGCCAAGCTGGAGGCCGACGACCGCCTGGTGCGCATTGCGGCCTTGTTCAAGGATCGCTGCGAGACCCTGATCGACCTGGCCAACTGGGCCAAGGTCTTCTATGTGGACGAAGTGGAGCGCAATGCCGAGGACTATGCCAAGCATGTGACCGAGGCCGCCGCACCCGTGCTGGAAGCTTTTGCTGCAGCCATGGAGGCCGTGGAGTGGAGCAAGGACGCGATTGGGGCTTGCATCAAGGAGGTGCTCAAGGCCCAGGGCGTGAAGATGCCGGCGCTGGCCATGCCGGTGCGTGTCTTGACCGTGGGTACGGCCCATACGCCCTCGGTGGATGCGGTGCTGGAACTGCTGGGACGTGAAAAAGTTCTCGCGCGATTGAAAAATCGCTAAAAACCTGTCTATAATTCGAGGCTCTGCACAGCGCGACTGATTAAAAAGTTGTGCTGCGAAAACAGAGTTTGGGGGTATAGCTCAGCTGGGAGAGCGCTTGCATGGCATGCAAGAGGTCATCGGTTCGATCCCGTTTACCTCCACCAA
>NZ_JBFYGN010000021.1:0-92807 GCF_041079535.1 Comamonas guangdongensis
CAAGCCCAACCAGAACGCCTACATCGAATCATTCAACGGGCGCTTTAGGGATGAGTGCTTGAACGAACATTGGTTCACCAGTCTGGCGCATGCCCGGGTAATCGTGGAAGCCTGGCGCCGGGAATACAACGAAGAGCGGCCCAAGCGATCGCTCGGCGGACTCACGCCTGCTGCCTATGCCCAGAGGCTGATGCAAAACCCGTTAAATTAACCCCGGACTCCAAAGCCTTGTGCTACTGAAAACGGGGGGACGTCGCATGGAAGTCAGATCAGTTTTCACAAACACATCTAGAAATGCACAAACATCGATTTTTTTTGCGCCTTGCGTCATGCCGGCCTATTCGGCGGGCGTGGGCGCCGCATAGGGCAGCTGGAGCCGGTGCCAGAGTCTGAGCATCTCCAGCAGCAGCGCCGGCGCCCGCTCGCGCCTATACACCGCGCCCAGCGGCGGCAACCGGCCTTCGATATACACGTCCAGCACCCGCACCCGCCCCTGGGTGCGCAGACCCGGCAGTATGCTGCGCGGCACCAGAGAAACCGCACCGGGCTGGGTCAGCAGTCCCTCGAGCACGGGCAGCGACACGGTGGATGCGGGAAACCACGAGGCGTCCTCGAGCATGGGCAGGACTTCGGTCTCCAGGATGTTGCGCACCGCGATGCCGTAGCTGGGCAGCACCCAGCGCGCACCCTTCAAGGCCTGCAGCGTTATATCGCGGCGCCGCACCAGCGCGTGGCCCGCATCGGCGATCACGACGGCCGCATCCAGCAGCAGCGGCTCGAAAACAAAGGCGGCAGGCAGCACCTCGGGCTGGCGGCAGAACACGGCATCCAGGCCCGAGCCCATGAGCTGCGACAGCAGATGCGCACTGGCGTCCTCGTGCACGTCAACATGCACCTGCGCATGCGCGTCATAAAAGCGCGGCAGCAGCTGCGACAACACCGACATGGCGGCCGCGGGAATGGCTCCCAGTCTCAGCGCGGCCGCCGCTCCGCGCCGTATGGAGGCCAGCGACTCGGAAACCTCCTGCAGCCCCGCCAGCACGCCGTGTGCGGTATCGATCAGGGTCTGGCCCGCAACCGTGGGCCGCATGCCCCGCGCATGGCGCTCGAACAGCTTCATGTCCAGCACCCGCTCCAGTTCGGCCAGCGCCTGGGTCGCAGCCGACTGGCTCATGTGCAGCTGGGCCGCCGCCTGCACCACCGAGCCGCATTGCTGCAGAGCCGCCAGCAGCTGCAGCTGGCGCAGGCGCACCTGCTTGGTCAGCCGGGAGAAAAGCTGGCGGCCTTCGGGAGTGGCAGCATCCTCGCCGCGCTGCGGCTCGGAAAAAGGGTAACGATCGGACATGATTGGACCTAGGGTTTGTACGGTGCCCATCGGCATAGCTCAGAGGAAAGCGCCCGAGAGATATCGACATAGCTTATAGCTTCGAGCAAATATCGTGAACTGCACAAAGGCTGGAATTTCTATATTTCCACCCGCAATGGCATATCAAGCGCAGGCCACACGGTTTGTGGGCAAACGCTTTTGCCGATATCTTTCCGGAGCCGCTCATGTCCGCACCCTCACGCCAACACACTCGCTTTCGCCGTCTGTCCCTGATCTCCTTTGCCGCTGCCAGCGCCCTGTGGGGCTTGCCTCTGTCCCAGGCGCTGGCTGCCGAGGCCTACCCCAGCAAGCCCGTCAAGCTCATCGTGCCGTTTGCGGCCGGCGGCTCCACGGACATCGTGGCGCGAGTGATTGCCGAAGGCATGCGCTCCACCCTGGGCCAGCCCGTGATCGTGGACAACAAGGGCGGCGCCGGCGGCATGATAGGCAGCGAAGCCATCGCCCAGGCCGCACCCGACGGCTACACCATAGGCATGGCCACGGTAAGCACGGCCACCATCAACCCCTCGCTGTACACCCGCGCCGCCAAGATCGAAGGCAAGCTCGTGCCCGTGGCCAATCTGGTGACCATGCCCTCGGTCTACATGGCCCACCCAAAAATGGGCGTCAAGGACTTCACCGGCTTTCTGGCCAAGATCAAGGCCCAGCCCGGCGTCTACAGCGCCGGCGTGCCCGGCCTGGGCACGCTGGGGCATCTGATGCTGGCCTCGTTCAACGAGACCATGAAGACCGAGATCCAGATTGTGCCCTATCGCGGCAACGGCCCCGCGCTCAACGACGCGCTGGCCGGCATGGTGCAGGTGATGGCGGACCAGCTGCCCTCGGCCATGCCGCAGATCAAGGGCGGCAAGCTGCTACCCATGGTGCTGGCCGGCCACAGCCGCTCGCCCGAGCTGCCCAGCGTGCCCACGTTCAAGGAACTGGGCTATCCCGAGCTCAACGAACTGGGCATCAGCTGGTTCGGCCTGGTCGTGCCGGCCGGCACGCCCGCCACCATCGTCAAGCAGCTGCAGGAGGCAGCCGTGAAAGCCGTGCATCAGCCCGACGTGCAAAAACACCTGAAGACCCTGGGCGCCGCTGCCACCGATATGGACCAGGCCCAGTTCCCGGCCCAGATCGCGGCCGAGATCAAGCGCAACAAGGCCCTGCTGGACAAGGCCGGCGTCAAGCCCGAATGAGCCCCGCAGCAAACCTAAGCCTCATGAATCCCATGTCCCCCATGCACCCCATAGACGAACTTCAGGACTTCTTCGCACAGGAAACGCCGCGCATGACCGCGCTGGCCGACAGCATCTGGTCGCTGGCCGAGCTGCGCTATGCTGAGACCGCCTCGGCCCAGCTGCACATCGACGCCCTCGCGCAATCGGGCTTTCGCATCACCCGCGATGTGGCCGGCATTCCCACGGCCTTCACGGCCGAATGGGGCGACGAGGGGCCGGTGCTGGCCTTTCTCGGCGAATACGATGCGCTGTCGGGCCTGAACCAGCAAAGCGGCGCCCTGGTCTGCACCCCCTCCATCGACAGCCCGGGCCTGGCCGGCCACGGCTGCGGCCACCATCTGCTGGGCACCTCGGCCCACTTTGCGGCCCTCGCCCTGCAGCAGTACCTGCAGACCAGCGGCCGCAAGGCCCGCATACGCTACTACGGCTGCCCGGCCGAGGAAGGCGGATCGGGCAAGACCTTTATGGCGCGCGCCGGCGTTTTCGACGATGTGGATGCGGCGCTGACCTGGCACCCGGCCAGCTTTACCGGCGTGTTCAGCCAGAGCACGCTGGCCAATATCCAGGCCAAGTTCATCTTCCGCGGCAAGGCCTCGCATGCGGCCCATTCGCCACACCTGGGCCGCAGCGCGCTCGACGCCGTGGAGCTGATGAACGTGGGCGTGAACTATCTGCGCGAGCACATGCCTTCGGATGCGCGCGTGCACTATGCGATCACCGATTCGGGCGGGCTTTCGCCCAATGTGGTGCAGGCGCGCGCCGAGGTGCTGTACTTGGTCCGCGCGGCCCGCAACCATGAGGCGGCCGAACTCTACGAGCGCGTGCAGAACGTGGCCAGGGGCGCGGCACTGATGACCGACTGCCAGGTCGAGGTGGTCTTCGACAAGGCCTGCTCCAATCTGCTGCAGAACAGCACGCTGAACCAGGTGATGTATGCGCAGATGCAGGCCCTGGGCCGGCTCGAGGTCGATGCGCGCCAGCAGCAGCTGGCCAGCGACTTCCAGGCCACGCTGGACAGCAACGACGTAGAGCAGGTCAGCCGGCCGCTGGCCAGCGTGCTGCGCGGCAAGGTGCCGGCGGTCTTCGAAGGCCTGGCGCCCTACGATCCGCAGGCCAACGACATCATGTTCGGCTCCACCGATGTGGCCGACGTGAGCTGGATCACGCCCACCGTACAGGCCTGGGTGGCCTGCTACGCCTTCGGCACCCCCATGCATTCCTGGCAGATGGTGTCGCAAGGCCAGTCGGGCCTGGCCCATGCGGGCATGGTGCGCGCGGCCAAGGTGCTCGCGGCCACGGCCATCTCGCTGCTGGAGCAGCCCGAGCGCATTGCCGAGGCCAAGGCCGAGCTGCTGGAGCGCCGCGCGGGCCAGCCCTATGTCTGCCCGATACCGGCGCAAGTGCCCCTGCCGTTCACGCGCGCCTGAGCGGCAGGCCCGGCGCAGCACGCCTGCACCAAGGCTTGACCCAGCACAAAGCCGTCCGAGCGCTTCAAGGCGATAGTGACGACAGACCGCTGTCACTCACCAAGGAGCTGTGCATGAAGCTGATGATCGACCTTTTCTCTACCGACTATGGCCTGATGAGTTTGATCGTGATCCTGTTGATTCTCGTGATGGCCGTGTTCTTCACGCGCCTGTTCATGGGCAAGATGAAGAACGTGGCCCAGACGCCGCTGGAGTGATGCTCCGGCTGGCGGGCTGCGGATGCTGCCGCGGCCCCGAGTTGCGCAAAAAAAGCCGGAGTTCCTCCGGCCTTTTTTGTTGGGCGAGCGGACCGTGCAGCGACTTCAGTAGTGCGGCGGCAGCTCGTCGCGCAGATTGCGCGGGCCGCCCGGCCCGCCTTCCGGCGTCTGGCGCTTGAGTTCGCGCACCTCGTTGACGAGCAGATCGATCTGCTGCTGCTGCCGGTAGATCGTCATATTCAGCTGCTCCAGCAGATCCTCGGTATAGCTGGCCTTGATCTCCAGCTCCGTGATCCGCTCCTGCAGCGCCTGCTGAGCCTCGCTCATGCCTGCAAGGCCTTGGCAAGTCGGGCGATACCGTCGCGAATTTTGTCCTCGTCGGCCGTGGCAAACGACAGGCGGAAGGTCGCGTTATCGGGATTGGCCGCAAAGAACGGAGCGCCGGGCACAAAGGCCACGCCTTCTTCGATGGCCTTCTTGGCCAGCACATTGGCATCGGCCAGTTGGCCGCGTGCCCCCGTCAACCGCACCCACATGAACAGGCCGCCCTGGGGCTGGACGAACTCCACGGCATCGCCCAGCTGCTTGCGCAGCGCATCGCCCATGGCCTTGGCGCGCAGCGCATAGACCTCGCGCACATGGGCCAGAGTCTTGGGCATGGCGCCGGACTTCAGATACTGTGCGGCCGTGGCCTGGGCATAGGTGCTGGTATGGGCATCGCTGAACTGCTTGCACATCACGGCGCGGGCCAGCAGCTCGGGCTGGGCAATCAGCCAGCCTATGCGCAGGCCGGGGCTCAGCACCTTGGACAGGGAGCCGCAATGGGCCAGCCACTCGCGGCTGCCGGGCACTTCCCGGGTCAGAGACAGCAGGCTGGCCGGAGGCGCTGCGTCGAAGTACAGATCGCCGTAGGGGTCGTCCTCCACCACCAGAGTCTGGTATTTGACGGCCAGTTCCAGCACCTTTTTGCGGCGTTCCAGGCTCAGCATGGCGCCGCTGGGGTTGCCGAAGGTGGGGATCAGGTAGACCAGCTTGGGCTTGTGTTCGGCAATCAGCTTTTCCAGCTCGTCGGTCCTGACCCCATGTTCGTCCACGGGCGCCGAAACCACTTCGGCGCCATAGAGGCGGAAGCACTGGATGGTGGCCAGGAAGGTCGGGCCCTCGACGATGACCTTGTCCCCCTCGCCCACCATGGTCTTGCCCAGCAGGTCCAGCGCCTGCTGGCTGCCCGTGGTCACGATGAGCTGCTCGGGCGCCACATCGGGCACGCCCTTGCTCGCCATGAAGGCCGACAGCTGCTCGCGCAGCGGCTGATAGCCCTCGGTGGCGCCATATTGCAATGCCGCGCCAGCTTCCTGCTGCAAGGCCTTGGCCGAGGCCGCGCTGATGCCTGCCACATCGAACATGGCGCTGTCCGGAAAACCGCCCGCAAAACTGATGATGCCGGGTTTGCCCAGCAGCTTGAACAGTTCACGGATCGCAGAGGTCTCTACGTTGTTGAGTCGTTTGGCAAATTGCATACGTTTCTTGATTAAGGCGCGACAGAAAACACTCGGCCGCTTGCGCGGCAAGCGCCTATTGTGACCCTGCTCGCGCTCCAAAGGAAAGCCGTAGCCGTTTGTAGGAATGCATCTTGAGACCAAGTAGTCAAAATCCTACCAATAATTCAATATCGATAGCAATCGTTAATTACGTATAACTTCGTGTCTCAAACTTTGAATTGGACAGCAGGGTCTGCGCGAAAAGAACATACGCCCATCGATCACCGACAGCGGCGTCACCGCATTTTTTTCGATTCGGCTTTTGGGATGGAGGATTTATGCGAACTTTCACTTTCACCAGCAAGACACCCTCTGTTGCAACGACAGCAACTGCCGCAACAGGTTTGCGCAGCCTGTGTGCCGTGGCACTGGTCGCCAGCCTTGCGGCCTGCGGCTCGAGCGGCTCGTTGCGCAGCGACCTGGGCCCCGGCGGTACCGGCGGGGGCGATGTGGTGGCAGGCGGAGGCGGAGGCAGCGGCAGTGGGAATGGCGGAAGCAATGGCAACACCGGCAATACCGGTAGCGGCAATGGCAATGGAAATACTGGAGGTACACCGAGCGCTAACGCCCCTCTGACGCCCTTGCAGAAAACCGTTGCCAATGCTTCGGGCGCGGTCACGGGCGCCACAGGCGTCATCGGCGATGCCAACACCATCGTCACCAATGCACTGGGCTCGGCAACGGCCAACACCCCTTTGAACGGCGTTGCGCAGCCCGCCAGCGGTATTCTGGGCAATGTAGGCAAGGCCGTGGACACGCTCAACAGCGGTCTGGCCAACGGCGTCGGCAAGATTGGCAGCAGCTCCGACCCCGTGGGCACCACCTTGCAAAGCGCCGGGCCCGCCGTCGGCTATGCAGGTAATGCCGTGACCAGCCTCGGTCAGACCGTCAGCGCTCTGGACCAACCCCAGCTCGGCGTAGTAGGCAACGTGGCCGGCCTTGCCGGCGGCACGGTGCAGGCTGTGGGGCAAACCGTCTCGGGCCTGAATCAGCCCGTTTCCGGACTGACCAACAGCAGCCTGGTCACCGGCCTGACCAGCACGGTGAGCAATGTTGCCACGCCGGTGCTGAGCACAGGCATAGGCACCGTGCAGAACCTGGGCCAGGCCACGGGCCTGGGCCAGCCCGTCAACAACCTGCTGGGCGCAACCGGCGGACTGGTCAGCAATGTCGGAGGCTCCCTCACAGGAACCCAGGCTCCTGTGGTAGCACCTTTGGGCAACGTGGTTTCCAACGTGGGCCATACGGTCGCGAGCCTGGGTGGCGTGGTGGCCGGCAGTCCCGGCAGCACAGGATCTGGCGCTGTCGGTAGTGTGCTCGGCAATGTGACCGGAGCCCTGGGAGGAGCAGCCGGTGGAGCGACAGGCGGTGGCGCGGCCGGCCCGCTGGGCGGCGCAGGCAATCTGGTCTCGGGCACCCTGGGGGCCGTCACCGGCGTGGTCGGCGGAGCGACCAATGTGGCCGGCAACACCAGCCTCGGCATCACCAACAACACCAATGCCGCGGCCTCCACCGGCAACCCGCTCGGCGGCCTGCTCGGAAACGTGACGAATTCGCTGGGCGTGACACTGGGCGCCAAGTAATGCAGGCCCCGCAGTGCCAGGCCGCCGCGACCTCCGAAGCCCGCTTTGCTGCGGGCTTTTTCATGCCAGACCTGCAGATTTTTCATGAACAATGACAAGCACAACAACACGGGATGGGGGGGCGCTTTGGAGATAAGCAAGAACGGACGGATGCGCTGGGCTGGCTGCATTCCGTTGCTGGCACTATGTTTTGCGGCACCGCCGGCCTGGGCGCAATCGGGCAATCCGCTCAACAGCCTGCCCCAGGTCCCGGAGGCCGCCGAGCGCACTCAGACCCCTATCCAGATAGAGAAACCGCAGCCCGCCGCACAGGACATCGCCAGCCTGCAGGTGGCCGTCAGGGGCGTGAACGTACAGGGCAGCAAGGCGATCCCGTTCGAGGAAGTCAGCGCCCTGTTCACGCCCTTCATCAACGGCATGCATACCGTGGGCGAGCTTGCGGCCGCCGCCCAGAAGGTCGGCGAACTCTACCAACGCCATGGCTATGCGCTGTCGTTTGCCTATCTGCCCCCCCAGAGCCTTGCCAACGGCGTGGTTCAGGTCAATGTGGTCGAGGGCTTTGTCTCGAGCCTGAATCTGGAGGGCGATTTTGGCCGCTCCGAGCCGGACATTCGCGAACTGGCCCAGCCCCTGCTCCATGAAAAGCCGCTGACCACCAAGACCTTCGAACATCAGACGCAGCTCATGGCACGGCTGCCCGGCGTTCAGATCGTGGCCTCGGCCAATCTGCCTACGACCACCGACGGTGCCGTGCCCCTGCTGATCAAGTCCAAGCACAAGCCCGTTGTCGTCACCCTGGGCGGCGAGATCCGCCAGCCCACGCCGCGCGTGATCGCCTCGCTCACGCTCAACGACCCCCTGTGGTCGGGCAGCCAGCTGCAGGCTTCGAGCATGCTGCAGAACCCGGACAAGGAGCGCTATCTGCTGCTCGGCCTGACCCAGCAGCTGACGCCCGAAGGAACGCAGGCCCGCCTGAGCTTTTCGGACTACCGCAGCCTCAACAACCCCGCCACGCATATTGCCGGCATCGATGATCTGACACGCCAGCGCAAGCTGGACTTCAATCTCAGCCACCCCTGGATACTCGGCAACAGCACCCAGCTGAGCACCACGGCCGGCATCTACGCCATCAACTACAGCAAGGAATATCTGTACACGGCGGGCGGCTATGCCGGCCTGTCGCAGATGCAGGAAGAGAACGTGCGCACGCTCTACGGCCAGGTGGCGTGGAGCTCGGCCAATGCCCGGACCGCGCGATCGGCCAGCCTGCTGCTGGCGCACGGCCTGGACTCCATGGGCGCGCGCAAAGGCGCAGACCTGCTCTATCAAGGCCGCTACTACCCTCTGGCCGATGCTGCCAAGCTGGATTTCACTCGTCTGGCCTTTGACTATGCCCAGCGTCATCGCTTTGCCAGCAAGTTCGGGGCCGCATTTGCCCTGGGCGGCCAGTACAGTCCCGACATCCTGCCCACGCCCGAGAAAATCTCGTTTGGCTCCACCCGCTTTGGACGCGGCTATCAGGCCGGCGAGTTCTCCGGGGATTCCGGCCTTGGCGCCAGCGTGGAGGGCAACTACCAGTTCGCCTTCGACCATCGGTGGCTGCGCACGCTGGAGCCCTATCTGCTGTACGAATGGGCCAGAACCCGGCAGCAGAGCAGCGACCTCAAGGGCAATAGCCTGCGTTCGGCCAGCCTGGGCCTGCGGATCTCGGACAGCCGCCACTACGCGCTGGATCTGGCCCTGAGCAAGCCGCTTGGCGATCGCTCGCTGAACAATCCCGAGCGCAAGCTGCGCTACAGCCTGCTCCTCAGCTACAACCTCGACCCCTGAACGTCCGCGCACCGGCCGCCGCCTCCTGGCCGCGGCCTTTTGCGGCGGGAGCGCCCGGGCAGGCCACAATAGCGGCATGAAAAAAAGCGATATCGGGCCTTTTTTTGCGGCCCTCAAGGCCGCCAATCCCACACCGCAGACCGAGCTGGAATACACCACGGTGTTCGAGCTGCTCACCGCCGTGCTGCTCTCGGCCCAGGCCACGGACGTGGGCGTGAACAAGGCCACGCGCAAGCTGTTTCCGGTCGCCAATACGCCGCAGGCAATTCTGGACCTGGGCCTGGAAGGGCTGGAAAGCTACATCAAGACCATAGGCCTGTACCGCAGCAAGGCCAAGCATTTGATGGAAACCTGCCGCATGCTGGTCGAGCTGCATGGCGGACAGGTGCCCCGCAGCCGTGAAGAACTGGAGGCCCTGCCCGGCGTGGGGCGCAAGACGGCCAATGTGGTGCTCAACGTTGCCTTCGGCCAGCCTACCATGGCGGTGGACACGCATATCTTCCGCGTCGGCAACCGCACGGGCCTGGCCCCCGGCAAAAACCCGCTGGAAGTCGAAAAACAGCTGCTCAAGCGCGTACCCGACGAATACGCGGTCGATTCGCACCACTGGCTGATCCTGCTGGGCCGCTATGTCTGCCAGGCGCGCAAGCCGCGCTGCTGGGAATGCGTGGCCGCGCAATACTGCGATTTCTCTCCCAAGACGCCTGCGCCCAGCGCCGGCAAATAGGGCCGGACCAGGAGCACGCAGCGGCCTGACCCGGCGAGCCCGGCCTCAGCTCTTGGTGCTGACGCCCGCAGACTCGAAGCTGGCCATTTCGTTGAGCATGGTGCAGGCCGACTGCAGCAGCGGCCAGGCCAGCGCCGCGCCCGAGCCTTCGCCCAGGCGCAACTGCCAGTCCAGCAAGGCTTCGGCCTGCAGATGGGCCAGCATGCGCGCATGCCCGGGCTCGCCCGAACAGTGGGCATAGACACAGCGCTGCAGCACATGGGGCTGCATACGGCTGGCCACCAACACGGCAGCCGTGGTGATGAAGCCGTCCACCACGATCACGCGGCGCTCGGCCGCAGCCTGCAGCACGGCCCCGGTCATGGCGGCGATCTCCAGCCCCCCCATGGCGGCGAGCACGGCCAGCGGCTGCTGCACATCGGCATGCAGCTCCAGCACCTGGCGCAGTACCGCAAGCTTGCGCGCCAGCCCCTCGGCATCCAGGCCCGTGCCGGCCCCCGTCACCGCCTCGATGGGCTCGCCGCACAGGCGCGCCAGCAGCAAAGAGGCGCTGGAGGTATTGCCTATCCCCATCTCCCCCAGCAGCAGCGCATTGCCGGGCAGCTTCTTGACCAGCTCGGCGCCGTTGCGCATGGCCATGGCGCACTGCTCTACGGTCATGGCCTGGCCCTGGCTGCAATCCGCCGTGCCGTAGGCCACCTTGCGTCGCCACAGCCGCGGCTCGCCGGCCTTTGGCAGCTTGTGCTCGGGGTCCTGCTCGCGCACGGCAAAATCGCGTGCCACGCCGCAGTCCATCACATTCAGCGCAATCGCATGCTGGCGCGAGAGCACGCTGACGGCGGCGCCGCCGGCGAGAAAATTCTCGACCATCTGCCAGGTCACGTCGACCGGATAGGCCGACACTCCACGCGCGGCCAGACCGTGGTCCGCGGCAAAGACCACCATCTGCGGCAGCTCCAGCTGCGGTGCATCCGTGGCCAGAATGCCGGCGATGCGCGCTGCGAGACGCTCCAGCGTGCCCAGAGAGCCCTGGGGCTTGGTCTTGAAGTCCAGCTTGTGCTGGACGCGCGCCGCCAGCGCCTCATCGCGGATATCCGGCACCGCTGGCCATGACCAGAGCGCCTTCACGGCCTGGGACAGAGAATCGGAAACAGGGGAATCAAATGGCGCGCAGCTCATGGGAAATACCGGTGGTCTTGCTATGAATACGGCGGGATCGGCTCAGCGCCTGGCGCTGACCCGGCACACCGTGCAGCCCTCAAGTATCGCGCGTTTGCAGCGCGGCAAGACCATGCCGGCAAAAGCAAAAGGGCCCGCAGGCCCTGTCGCGGTCGGCGCAGCGCCTTAGCGCATGGGCACCTGTTCGGTGTATTCGGTAATGGTGCCACCGCCCTTCACCGAGCCGCTGGTCTGGCCGTTGCGCATGCGCTCGGTACAGCTATGGCGGTCCTCGTCATTCTTGAACACACCGCAGCGTGCCAGCGCATTGCGCTCGTACTGGCTTTCTGTGCCGCGGTCGCCTAGCTTGCCCTCGCGCTGGGCGGCGCGGGCTGCTGCATCTTCCTTGGCTCCGGGGTTGTCGTCGTACTTGCGCTGGCCTTTGTGCTCATGCTTGTGCATATGCATGTGGTGATGCTTGGCAGCAGGCTGCGCGGGAGCAGGCATGTCGGAAGTCTGGGCACCGGCCATGCCGGCGATTGCCAGGGCTACGGCCCCCACGGCCAGTTGCAGATTGCGGATTCCGAAAGAGCTCATGTTCAACTCCAATCCCGTTGAGTGAATAACAGAACTAGCTTGCAAGCATTCCGGGCCTGCATTTATCGGCCCAGACCATCAGCCTCTGCAAGTCACGGCCTACAGACAAGGCCATCCTGCACTGTCCGCCGCCCGGGCCAACTGCGCCAGATCAATTCGAACCCTCAAACCACTGCTCCACGCCCTGCACCAGGCGTTCGAACACCTGTTCCAGACTCGGGGCGGAGCGGCCGAACAGCGCATGGATCACCGCGGCGTTCTCAAACAGGCCATGCAGATAGGTCCCCAGTACCGCGGGATTGCCGCCCTGCCACAGCATGCCGGGCAGGAGCTCGCGGGCCTTGGCGTCGGATCCGGCCTGCATATCGGCCCGCAAGCGGGTCTGCCCGTGGTGGATCTCATAACCGCGCACCGCGGCTCCGCCCAAGGCCTGCCAGGGCGCCTGCAGCTCGGGCAGGACCAGGGCCGTGGGCTGCACCAGCTTGTCCTGCTCAAACAGGGTCACCAGCGGCAGCAGGCCCAGGCCGGCCGCATTGCCGTCCACGCCGTGCGGATCGATCAAGGCCTCACCCAGCATCTGCAGGCCGCCGCAGATGCCCAGCACGCGCCCACCGGCATTGGCATGCGCGACCACGGCGGCGTCCAGCCCCTGGGCGCGCATCCAGGCCAGATCGGCGGCCGTGGCCTTGGAGCCCGGCAATATCACCCAGTCGACGGCCGCAAGCTGGGCCGGGCTGCGCGCCCAGACCACGCGCAGACCGGGCACCTGCAGCAGAGGCTGAAATTCGTCGAGATTGCTGAGACGCGGATAGGCGAGGATGGCAACCGTGGTGTGCACCGCCTGCCCGGCTCCGGCGCTGCCCCGGTCATCAAACACGCCGTCTTCTTCGGGCAGTCCATGGCCGAACTGCATGGGAATGCAAGCCACCGTGGGCACGCCGGTCTTTTCCTCCAGCATCTGCGGCGCCGGGGCGAGCAGGCTCGCGTCGCCACGGAACTTGTTGAGCACAAAGCCACGGATGAGCCGCTGCTCGTCTTCCGGCAACAGCGCCCAGGTGCCGTACAGATGGGCAAACGCGCCACCCCGGTCGATATCGGCCACCAGCAGGCAGTGGGCCTGGCAATGCCTGGCCACCCGCATGTTGACCACATCGCTGGCATGCAGATTGATTTCGGCCGGCGAGCCCGCCCCCTCAATCACCACCACCTCGTTCTCGGCGCGCAACTCGTCCAGCGCCTGCGCGATCTGCGGCCAGACATGCTGGCTGCGGCCGCGCCAGGGCATGGCCGTGAGTTCCTTGCTGACCTGCCCGAACAGCACGACCTGGCTCCTGGTATCGGCCTCGGGCTTGAGCAGCAGCGGGTTCATGCGCACATCGGGCGTGCAGCCCGCGGCCAGGGCCTGCAGATACTGGGCGGTGCCGATCTCGCCCCATTGGCCGTCGGGGGTGGCAACGACGCGGGCGTTGTTGCTCATGTTCTGCGCCTTGAAGGGCGCCACCTTGTAACCCTGGGCCCTATACCAGGCACACAGCGCCGTGGTCACCCAGCTCTTGCCGGCACCGCTGCTGGTGCCGAGAACCATCACGCAGGTCGCCAGGCGCTGGCCCGGAACGGGCCGCGGCAGTTGAATCTTGTCACTCATGTCGTCTCACAATCTTGCCAGGCCCGCTCCAGCGCGGCCTGGGCCGCAGGTTCGAGCACGCCCAAGCGCACATGGCCGGGCAGGCCAAAGCTGGAGCAATCGCGCAGCTTGATGCCCTGCGCACGCAAAGCCGCCAGCCGCTGCACCAGCACCTCTGGTGCCATAGGCAGCCGCGCCACAAAGTAATTCGCCAGGTGGCCGGGCACGGGCTGCCAGCCCAGCCGCTCGCACAGCGCCAGTTGCGCGGCTTTCCAGGCTCGCAACGTATCCAGGCTATGCGCCAGCCATTGCTGCACCTCGGCCCCGACCCAAGCCTGGAGCATGGCGACCCCATGGGCACCGACCACCCAGGAAGGTGCGAGATCGCGCAGGTCGCCCAACTCCAGGGCCGTGGCCTGCAGCGGCGCAATCGCATAGGCGGCGCGCACGCCGGTCATGCCCAGCGCCTTGTTGGGTGTCCATAGCTGCCACACATGGTCCAGCGCCCGCTGGGGCGCCGTAGCCTCCAGCCACAGCGGGCGATAGGCGCAATCGAGCACCCGCCATTCCCGGCCCCGGCCGGGAGCCGAGGACCAGGCGGGCCAGATATCCTCGGCCTGGCCCAGCGGGCTTGAGGGCTCGCAGGCCCAGTGCAGGCCCGGGCCGGTTTCGGCCGATCTGGGCTGCGGGGCCAGGCCCCAGGCTCGCGCTGCCTGCAGATAGTCGCCGTAGTGATGGCCCGGCAGGGTGATGAGAGTCGCGCCGCTGCGCAGCACATGCTGGGTCAGGCGGTGGATCAGCTCGCTACTGCTGCCGCCTATGACGATGCCCCCGGCGCTCACGCCGTGAAAAGCCGCCAGCTGCGCGCGCAGATCGGTGTAGTGCGGATCGGGATATTGGGCCAGATGGGCCGCCTGCAGCGCCTGTACCGCGATAGGACAGGGACCGCAGGCATTGCGGTTGGTGGAGAAATCATGCGCGGGAATGCCCAGCGCATCGGTGCCGCCATGGATGAAGTCAGCCATGCCCCCCTCCCCGCCACATCCACAGCACCATCAAAACCATAGCAGCCAGCGCACATAGCACCTGCGCCAACACCACTCTTGAGGCGAGCTGCAGCGCGCGTTGCAAATGGCCGGCCTCGGGCGCGGCGCCCGAGGGATTGAGCCGGTATACGCCCGGCTTGGACAGGCGGACCCCCAGAGCCCGGGCCATGGCCCCCATGGGCCAGCCGCCATTGGGCGAAGGGGCCGCCAGAGCATCCTGTCTGAGACCCGCCCAGGACAGGCCGCCGGCCACCAGCGCCAGCCAGGCCGCCGTGAGGCGTGCGGGAATCCAGTTGAGCACATCGTCGGCCCGGGCCGCCCATTTGCCCGCCCACTGCCAGTGGCGGCGCTGCTCGCCCCGGCCCCGCCAGCCCGGGTAGCCCCACATGGCATCGGCGGTATTCGCAAAACGGTACAGGGCCGCACCGGGCAGGCCGGCCACGGCAAACCAGAACAGCGCCGCAATAACGGAATCGCTGAGATTTTCGGCCAGGGTCTCGATCGCGCTTTCGCGCACCGTCGCCGCATCGAGCTCGCTGGTGTCGCGGCTCACCAGCCAGGACAGGCGCTCGCGGCCCGCGGCCAGCGATTGCTGCAGCGCAGCCTCCACCGCCTGCACCTCGTCCCTGAGCATGCGCCAGGACAGCAGAGGCTTGAGCAGCACGCCCGTCAGCATCCCTCTCAGCCACCAGGGCGCCGGCTGCAGGAGCAGCAGCACCAGCCAGTAAGCCATGAAAAACAGAGCAGCCAGCGCGCACCAGGCAAGCGCTGCAAGCCAAAAACGCCTGTAATCCCGGGCAACTTCAGAGCATGGCGCAATTCTCTGCCCCAGCCCGCCCAGGAGCTTGCCCATAAGCACCACGGGGTGCATCCACAGGGGCGGCTCCCCCCAGATCCGGTCCAGCAGCAGGGCCACCAGCATGGCCCCCAGCGCGCCTATCACCTGCTGCGACCAGAAAGCCTGGGCGGCGGGCTCGGCCGTCAACGCCTGCCACAGCCAGGCCAGCGGGCTGAAGGACCAGGCCAGCCACTCCCATGCGGAAACCACCGTCATGCGCCGGGCTTGCCCTTGGCCAGAGCCCGGCTGTCGTCCCAGACGTCATCCATCAACATGTCTTCCAGCGGCGCGCGGCTGGCCCATTTCTCCTGCTGCAGCATGGGCTCGGCGTAATAGGCCTGGACCGGCCCCAGGCACAGCACGCCCAGCGGGTGCGCGCCTTCGGGCATGCGCAGCAGCTGGGCCAGGGCCAGGGGGTCGAAAATCGAGACCCAGCCCATGCCCAGGCCCTCGGCGCGCGCGGCCAGCCACAGGTTCTGGATGGCGCAGGCCGTGCTCGCAATATCCATCTCGGGCAAGGTGCGGCGGCCGAAGATATGGGCTTCGCGCCCCGGCGGCATGGTGACGACCAGCACCTCGGCCGCGTCCAGCACCCCTTGCACCTTGAGCTTCATGAAATCTTCTTCGCGCTCGCCCAAAGCATGGGCGGTGCGCACGCGCTCCTCCTCGACCAGGCCATGAATGGCCTGGCGCAGCTCGGCGCTCTTGACGCGGATAAAGCGCCAGGGCTGCATGAAGCCGACGCTGGGCGCATGGTGGGCGGCGCGCAGCAGACGCAGCAGCACCTCGTCCGAGACCTGCCCGCCCGCGAAGTGGCGCATATCGCGGCGCTCGTAGATGGCGCGGTAGACGGCGGCACGCTCGGCTTCGGTGAACGGCGTGGCGGCAATCGTCGCGATGGAGTTGGTCTTGGATTCGGTCATGAGGCTATTGTCGCGCCGCAGACATGGCAAAAGCCATCAGTCTTCGATACCTCTTTGAGCAGGAATACCCGCCTGGAAAGCGTGTTTGACCAGCTTCATCTCCGTCACCGTATCGGCGATGTCGATGATTTCCTGCGGGCATCGGCGCCCCGTCAGGCACACATGCACATCGCTGGGCCGGGACTTGAGCGTTTCCAGCACATCTTCCAGCGGCAGCCAGCCATAGATCAGCGGGTAGGTGATCTCGTCCAGCACCACCAGAAACTGCTCGCCCGAGAGAATGTCGGCCTTGGCCTTTTCCCAGCCATCGCGTGCCAGCTGGCCGGACTGCTCGAGATCCTTGCTCTTCCAGCTGAAGCCGTCGCCCAGACCCTCTATGGGCAGGCCCACTCTTTCGGCCAGACGGTGTTCGCCAAAGCGGGCCGTGGGCACTTTCATGAACTGGAAGACCTTGACGGCCTTGCCCCGGCCCGTGGCGCGGAAGGCCAGACCGAAGGCTGCCGTGCTCTTGCCCTTGCCGTCGCCGGTGTTGACGATGACGAGGCCGCGGCGCTCGCCCTCGGGCTTCTCATAGGGCTTCTCGGTGGGAGGAGTTTCAATATTCATAGCTGCTACCGCTTATCCATCAATGGCTACAAGGCAAAAATTCAAAAATCAATCAAGCCGTGGCATGGCCAGCCAGTGCCCGTCCAGCTCGCGCACCCGGATGCGGTGCTCGAACACGGCCTCCAGCGCCGCATGAGTGACGGGATCGCCGCATGCGCCGTGATGCACGGCCCGGCCCGCTTGCATGATGAGCATGTCGTCGGCCTGCAGTGCCACCGACAGCTCGTGCAGCACGCTGACCACGCAGGTGCCCTGGGCCACCAGCTGACGCACGATGAGCATCCAGTCGGTCTGGTGCGGCGGATCGAGGTTGGCCAGCGGCTCGTCCATCAGCGCTACCCGCGCCTGCACGGCCAGCGCGCGCGCCAGCAGCACGCGCTGGCGCTCGCCGCCCGAGAGTTCGGCCAGCGGCCGATGGCGCCAGTCCCAGGCCTGGGTAGCCTGCAGGCACTGGCGCACCACGGCATGGTCCTCGTCGCTGGGCGAGGCCAGCCAGGTCTGGTGCGGCAAGCGGCCCAGCATGGCCACGTCGTAGCTGGTCAGCTCATCGGTGGCGGTTTCGTTCTGGCCCAGCCAGGACAGTGCGCGCGCGCGCTCCTGGCGCGGCCAGCGCTGCAAGGGTTTGCCCAGCAGCTGCACCTCGCCCTGCAGCGCCTGCGCCGGCCACAAGCCGCACAGAGCCTTGAGCAGCGAGGACTTGCCCGCACCGTTGGGGCCGACGATGCTGGTCCAGCGCCCCGCGCCGAAGCGCGCCGTCACGTCGTGCAGGATGGGCTTGTGGTGCACCTGGGCGCCGATGTTCTCGGCGGCGATGGCGATCTTTGGCATGGCGGTGCTCATCCCAGACCTCCGCCCACGGTGCGCCGGTGCATGCGCCACAGCAGATAGGTGCCGCCCAGCGCCGCGGTGAGCACGCCCACCGGCAGCTCCTGCGGCGCAATCAGCCAGCGCGCCAGGATGTCGGCTGCCAGCAGCAGCACGCCGCCCATACCGCCGGCCAGGAGGATGCTGCGGCCGTGGCCCACGCGCACCAGACTGCGCACCAGGTGCGGTGCTGCCAGGCCCACGAAGGCGATCAATCCGGTCTGAGCCACCGAGGTGCCGGTGGCCAGCGCCAGCACCAGCACCAGGCCGTAGCGCATGGGCGCCAGCGGCAGGCCCAGACTGTGCGCCGTGGCCTCGCCCAGCGTCAGCCCGTCGAGCGCGCGCGAGAAGGCCCAGGCCGCCAGCGAGCACAGCAGCCACACGGCCAGCATCAGCGCGCAGCCGTTCCAGCCCACGAAGGCCGAGGTGCCGAGCACGAAGCTCTGCATGGCCTGCAGGATGTCAGGGTGGCGCAGCTCGATCAGGTCGCGCACTGCGCCCAGCACCACACCGACAATCACACCGGCCAGCAGCAGGCGCAGCGTGCTCTGCACATTGCGCGCCAGCGTTACCGTCAGCAGCACCGCTGCCGCTGCGCCCAGAAAGGCCATGCCGGTCATGCCCAGGCGATGCCAGATGTCAAGGCCGGTGAGCGCCGTGCCCATGGCCACCAAACCGATGGCGCTGCCCAGCGCTGCGCCGGCCGCACTGCCCAGCAGGTACGGGTCGGCCAGCGGGTTGCGAAACAGACCCTGGGCCACCGCACCCGCCAGGCCCAGCAGCGCGCCAGCCAGCCAGGCGCCGGCCGAGCGCGGCAGGCGGATGTCGGTCACGATCTGCCAGGCTACCGGGTCACTCCGCATGCGCAGCACGCTTTCCCAGCCGGTGCTGCCCACGCTGGCACCCACGGCCAGCAGCAGCACCGTAAGCAGCGCCAGCACCAGGGCCAGCCAGCGGCTGCGGGCCTGGCCGGGGCCCATGTCGAGCACGGCGCTCACTTGCCGCCCTCCGCTTGCTTGCCCAGCTTGTCCGTCAGGCAGCGCGCCATCAGCCGCGCGGCCTCGGCCATGCGCGGCCCGGGGCGCACAATGATGTCCGACTCCTGCTGCGGGAAGATGCAGACGCGCTGCTTCCTGACGGCGGCCAGTTGCTCCCAGCCCGGATAGGTCTGCGCCACCTGCATGCTGCGGTCACCCAGCATGATCACATCGGGGTTGGCGCGCAGCAGGAACTCCGGGCTCAGCCGCGGAAACGGCCCCAGCTCCGCCGGCACCACATTGCGCACGCCCAGGCGTGTCAAGGTCTCCCCGATGAAGGACTGCGGCCCCGCCGCATACGGTCCGCGGTTGACCTCGAAATAGACGCGTGCATTCTTCGCCGCTGCTGGCACGGACTGCGCCGCGGCGTCCACGCCGGCATTGATTTCGCGCCAGACCTTTTCCGCCTCGGCCTCGGGCACGCCCAGCAGCCGCGCCAGACGCGCTAGCGCCTTGTGCACGCCGCGCTGCGAGTTGACTTCGACCACCACAACCTTGAGGCCCAACGCCTCCAGCCGGTCAGCCACCCGGGCCGCGCGCGACAGCAGCACCACGTCGGGCTTCATGGCCACCACGGCTTCGATGTTCGGGTCTATGCCGCCGCCCAGCACCGGCAGCTTGCGCACGGATTCGGGCCAGTTCGAATAGCGGTCCACGCCCACCAGCCGGTCGCATAGCTGCAATGCGCAGACGCTCTCGGTCAGCGAGGGCAGCAGGCTGACGATGCGTTGCGGATTGCCGGGAAGCTGCACCGTGCGACCGCGGTCGTCGGTGACGGCCTGCGGCGCCACAAGCTGCACGGCGGCGGCCGAGGAGGCCAGGCCGCACAAGGCCAGCGCCGCCATACAGCGCATCAACCAAGGCTTCAATACGGAATGCTTCATTTCAGTTGCAAAGGCAGGCCGGCCGCCATCAAAGTCACGCGCTCGCATGCCAGAGCCGCCTGCTGATTCAGCGTGCCCAGAGCGTCGACAAAGGCGCGCACTTCGGCTCCCAGCGGAATCACGCCCAGGCCGATCTCGTTACCGACCAGTATCACCGGGCCCGGCGCCTGTTGCAGCGCTTTCAAAAACAGAGCTGCCTGCGCTTGCCAAGTCTCACCTGGAGGCGTTTTTGATTCAAGGCCCTCTTCGACAGGCATCAGCCAGTTGGTCAGCCACAGCGTGAGGCAGTCGATCACCAGCAGGCGCTGCGCCGTGCTGTGGGCGCGCACCATGCCGGCCAGATCCAGCGGTTCCTCTATGGTCTGCATGCCCGGCACGCGCTCGGCGCGGTCCCGCTGGTGACGCGCGATGCGCTCGCGCATCTCGGCGTCCCAGGCCTGGCCCGTGGCGACCAGCGCAGCCTCATGTCGCGGGTCGGCGAGCAGCCACTGGCGCGCCAGCATTTCGGCCCGGCGCGATTTGCCGCTTTTCTGTCCGCCCAGAATGAACTGGGTGCGTGGCTGGATGGAACTGGAGCTGTCAGCGGTCATGGTGGAAGGCAAAAAACTCAGACCCCGATTGTTGCGCCAAAAATCCCGCTCGACGTCCCGCCGAACAGCCGGGCTGCGGCTGCGGGACATGAAGGGAACCAGGCATGGAAATAGCTGGCGCGCAGGCTGCCCTGCACATACAGCGCTTCGCCGCGATCGGCCTGGACCGGCGCGCCGGGGCGGCTGCTGCGGGTCTGCTCCCGCATGGCCGTCTCCAGCCGGCTGTAGTGAAAGGTATGACCGCGCAGCACGCCCGCCTCCAGCGCCAGCTGCTGCATGCCCAGTCCGCCCAGCCGGGTCTGCATGACGACCCGGGCGGGCAGCACGCCCCACAGAGGCAAGGTGGCGCCGGCCGGATCCGTCACCGACTCGCACAGCGCCAGCATGCCGCCGCATTCGGCCCACACAGGCTTGTCCTGCGCCACATGCTGCGCGATGCCGGCGCGCAGGGCCTGGTTGGCCTGTAGCGCCGCCGCATGCAGTTCCGGGTAGCCGCCGGGCAGCCACAGGGCATCGCAGGCCGGCAGCCCTTCCCCGGCCAATGGCGAGAAAAACACCAGCTCGGCGCCCATGGCGCGCAGACAGTCCAGGTTGGCCGGATAGATGAACGAAAAAGCCGAGTCCCGTGCAATCGCAATGCGGCGGCCCGCCAGCCAGGGGCCGACTTCCGGCGGGGCGGCATCGGACCCGGCAAAGTCCACGCACCAATCCTGCCAG
This sequence comes from Comamonas guangdongensis, assembly GCF_041079535.1. Lineage (NCBI taxonomy): Bacteria > Pseudomonadati > Pseudomonadota > Betaproteobacteria > Burkholderiales > Comamonadaceae > Comamonas > Comamonas guangdongensis. Next base: position 20,857 of record NZ_JBFYGN010000021.1, read on the forward strand.
CTAGCCCCCCCATCCACGGCATCCCAGGGACGCTGGCCCAGCGGCGTCTGCGCCAGCGCATCGGCCGCGGCATCCAGGCGCTGCAGCGCATCCGGCAGCTCATGGGCGGCGACCAGGCCCAGGTGCCGCTCGGGCAGCAGCGCCGCCGACCTGGCCCGCGGCGCATCCCCGATTTGCACGGCCGGCATGGTGCCTTGCCACATGGCGGGGTCGCGCAGCCCCCGCTGCAGCAGATCGGCATGGTGGCCGCTGGCCACCCGGTTGGCGACAAGCCCCGCCCAGCGCATGCCGGGCTGATAGTGCTGCAGCCCGTAGGCCAGCGCACCGAACGTGCCTGCCATGGCCGAAGCATCGACCACGGCCAGCACGGGCAGGCCCAACAACTGCGCCAGATCGGCCGCGCTGGGACTGCCGTCGAACAGACCCATCACGCCCTCGACCAGAATCAGGTCCGCCTCCTGCGCGGCCGCATGCAGACGGGCGCGCACATCGGCCTCGCCCGTCATCCACAGGTCCACCGAATGCACGGCCGCGCCGCTGGCCAGTTCATGCCAGTACGGATCGAGAAAATCCGGCCCGCACTTGAACACTCTGACCTTGCGGCCCTGGCGTGCATGCAACCGGGCCAGGGCTGCTGTCAGCGTGGTCTTGCCCTGGCCCGAGGCCGTGGAGCTGATCAGCAGCGCGGGGCAGCGGGTTGCCGGCATCAAGGAGGAACTGGTCATGGCTTCAGTTGCCGGTCCAGGTCACGCCCACATAGGCGCTGCGGCCTTCGGTGGCATAGGTGCGGGCCAGCTCGTAGGTTTTGTCGCTCAGATTGTTCAGGCGTGCGACCAGGCTCCACTGGCGGCTCAGCTGCTTTTGCGCGCTCAGATTCCAGAGGGTGTAGCCGCCCAGCACGTATTTGTTGGCCGCATCGTCAAAGCGCCTGCCGGCCATCTGCATCTCCACGCCCAGCTTCCAGCCCGCCACCAGGGTGTCGGCGGACAGATTGGCGTAGCGCTTGGAGCGGCGCGCCAGTTGCAGATCCTTGCCCGTGTCGCGCGGGTTCTGGAAATCCACCGAGCCCTGCAGGTTCACCACGCCGATACGGGTGCTGGCGGCGAAGGTGATCCCTTCATAGCGGGCATTGGCGACGTTGGCATAGCAGCCGCCAAAAGCGCCCACGTTGCCGGGGCAGGTGCCGGTCTTGCCTACGTAATTGATGAGGTTGGAGACATTGTTGCGGTAGACCGTGGCCGAGAAGCTGTCGCTGCCCTTGCCCCATTTCAGGCCCAGTTCCACATTGCGGGCTTTTTCGGGCTGCAGCGAGGAGTCGCCATACATGCTGAAGCGCTGGTACAGCGTGGGCGCGCGGAAAGCATTGCCCGCCGAGGCCGTGGCCCGCCAGTGGGGCAGGAATTCATAGCCATAGGCGGCGCTGCCCGTGGTGTTGCCGCCAAATTCGCTGTCGCGGTCATGGCGGGCATTGAGCTGCAGCGTGTGCTTGCCCGAATGCAGGCCATAGCCCAGGGCCAGCGCGTTCTGCGAACGCGAGCGGTCGATATTGCCGTTGACCAGGCTGTCCTCGCGGCGCTCCAGTGCAGCCGTCACGGTCTGCACACCCAGCTTCCATTCGTTCTGGAACAGATAGTTGTGCAGGCGCGTGTCGGTCTTGTAGGGCGAGGGGCGGGTCTCGTAATAGTCGCGCGACTGGGTGTACTGCAGACGCGTGCTGTAGACGTCGCTCCACTTGGCCTGCCAGTTCAGGCCTAGTGCACTCATCTTGTAGATGCTGCGATCATCGGCCATGGGCGCCGTCTTGGAGACGGTGGCGTCGTAGCCCGCATTCATATAGCTGCTCAGCGCCGTGGCTTCCACGCGCTGGTTGGGCGTGATCTGATAGCCGATGCGGCCATTGAAAGCATTGTTGCGGTAGCCATCGGCGTCGGGGTTGAAGCCGGGCACGGTCCTGGCATCGAAGCCGTTGCTGCTGGCATGCGAGGCGCCCAGGCTGTAGTCCCAGCCGTTCTGGCCGCCGCTGATGCCGGTCTGCGCCTTCACCGTGCCGCGGCTGCCCCAGCCCAGGCCCACATAGGGAGTGGGTTTGCCCTCGCCCTTCTTGGTGAAGATTTGCACCACGCCGCCAATCGCATCCGAACCGTAGACCGCTGCCGCGGGGCCGCGCAGCACTTCGATGCGGTCGATCGCTTCCAGCGGAATGTCCTGCCACGAGGCGCCCCCCGTGGACTGGGAGTCAATGCGCACACCATCGATATACACAGCCGTAAAGCGAGTCTCGGCACCGCGCAGATAGACGCTGGTGTTGGAGCCTACGCCGCCCGTGCGCACCATCTGTACGCCGGGCAGGCGCGCCAGCACATCGGCCACGCCCGCCGCGCCGGCGGTTTCGATGGTTTGACGATCCACGATGGACATGTCGGCCACCAGATCCGACAGGGGCTGCTCGATGCGGTTGGCAGTCACCACGGTCTCGCCCAGGGCCAGAGCGAGCTGCTGGGCCTGTGCGGCGCAGGCCATGCAAACCAGCGCCGCGGCCAGCCCGGTGGAACGAAGAGCGAAAGAGGCGCGCGCGCCCGAAACCGTCTGTGCATCGGCGCACAGAGGCGAATATTGCGAACTCATGGAAAGCAAACAACGAAGACGCCCCCGCCAGCCTACCCGCCGACGATGGGCAACACATGCGAGCAAAAAAGCTGGCACACCACTGTTGGCCGGTATCCGGGCTAGGCGAATCGTCCTCTTGCCAGCCTTCCCAGCGCGCAGACGCCAGTGGCTATGGAAGGAAGAGGCGGGTGCGCAGGCACTCCATTCGCCGACCGTTGCGGGGGCAGCGCAGGCTCGGTGCGCCCGTGAATCGGCGGACACCTCCCTGCTTCCCGTTGAACTGGGGCCGCAGAAAAGCGGCTCCGAGCACCAACAGCGGCGCATTGTAATGAGTTAATACAGCGCTTCATCCTCCATTCGGAGGAATCGGGTGACGATTTCTTACGTTAAAAATGTCCTTGGCGCAGATACGACATGCGCGGGGCGCTACGATTTTGGGAGAAATCAGACGCTTTTCCGACTAAGGTTCTCAGGCAGCCCACCCGGCGGCACCGAGACTGCGGATTTGCCTGCACATTAATGCCCATCCACAGACTGCAAGACCTACAATGGCAGAGTCTATGACCCCCCAGCCTTCTCTTGATCTCATTGCCGAGCGCGTGGAGCGTCTGCTGGTTCGCCACGAGGAACTGCAGCGCACCAATGCCTTGCTCTCCGACCAGGTCGCCGCCCTGACCCAGGAGCGCGATCTGCTGCGCCTGCGTCTTCAGGCTGCGCGCGCACGCGTGGATGCACTGATCGAGCGCCTGCCCGCCAACCAGGGAGAGTGACCTCCGTCCCCTCCCATCACCAGACCCCGCCACAGACGCCCATGAAGCAGATCGATGTGCAAATCATGCAGCAAAGCTATGTGCTGACCTGCCCCGATGGTCAAGAAGAACGCGTGCAGGAAGCCGTGCGCCGCGTGGACGAGGCCATGACCCGCATTCGCGACAGCGGCAAGGTCCGATCGCGCGAGCGCGTGGCGGTGCTGGCGGCACTCAACATGGCTTTTGACGTACTCGATCGCGACGCCCAGCAAGCCCATATGGCCAGCGCCCAGGCCGAAATGCAGGCCCTGATGCAGGAGCAGCAGGCCCGGCAGCAGCCCGCCGAGGAAGTCAGCGAAACGGTCAGGGCCGAGCAGCAGCGCCAGCAGGAGCTGGCCGAGCAGCTGGTGCTCAGGCTGGACCAGGCGCTGGAGAGCGATGCCCGGCTGCTCTGAGAATTGTGAAAGTCTGAAAACATAGGAACAAAGCGGTTTTGCTGTCTGGACCTCGGCAATCACCGGTAGAATAAAACCGTCTGCAAATCTGCCGGTTTTTATATTTCCTTGAACCAATGCTCCACGAGCACGGGCTTGGTACATCACCTATTGAGCGTGATCGTCTCGCGTCAGATGAACCCAACGATAGGTTGCCCTCGCCCACCTGAACCCCCGGTTCAGGATGACGAGCCGGTGGTGTTTGCAGACACCTTGCACATCACCAGGTTGTTGCATCGGAGCGGCTTCGCATAGCGCCTGCCTCCATACCAATCCAGTCAACAGCCCAGGCCTCGGTTTCCTATCGAGATCAGCCCGCAGCGCGGGCTTTTTTTTGCGCTTGCCAGCGACACCCGGGCTCGCAGCGACTTCTCTCCATCTCGCCGGCGACGGCATCCCTGGCCCCGCAACACCCTTGACCGCCGTGTCGGATTGGCCCTGCTCAATAGGCGGCTACAGCGGCAAGGCACGACAGCTTGCGCGACCTGGTCTGAACCACTGATCCCGCGACAGCAAAAGCGCCTACACCGGACAAGGTAAGCGCTTGATACAACGAAGTACTGCTTGCAAAGCATTGTGACTCGTCAATCTTGGGCAAGCGACGTCAGCGTTATGGAGTCTGGATCATGAGGAAAATCAACCCCACGGCCAAAAGCGCAAACCGAGCCTATGTACGCCTGCATACCTATGTCGCCAAGCAGCTGGACTGGGAGGTCTTCACCAAGACCTACCGGGTCGTGCTTGAGTCCGATTTCAGCGAGGAAGTCAGCCTGTGCGTGGTGCAGGTCTTCGACGAACTGGGCAAGCTTGCCAGCCTGGGCCCCAGCATACCCAACCAGATCATGTTGTCGCGCCGCAAAGTACCCGCGATGACGGTTTGGACCGAATGCTTTAACGACGGTAAATCGAGCTGGCGCAGCGTTTCCTGCCGCTGAAGCCCGGCGCGCCGCTGCCTCTGCCGGATTCCGCATGGTGGACCGCAAAGCCGGTCATGTGGCACGCGACACCCATGCAATCTGCTTTGGCCAGTTGCCGGCTCCTGAGAGACAAGCGCCGACGGAGCTCCCCTGAGCCATTGACCAGCGGCAGCATGTTTGCCCTCCATGTATTGCCGGGCTGTCGACCTTGGAATAGATTGGCTGCGACGCACTGCTTACTGATGCGCAAGAAAGCTGGACATGTTCAAACATCTGCTTATTCCTACGGACGGCTCGGAACTCTCGCAGGCAGCGGTTCGCGCCGGCATACGCCTGGCCCACGAACAGGGCGCCAGGGTCACGGGCCTGTATGTGATACCCGATTACGCCGCCATCTATGGCTCGGAAGGCATGGTGACGTTCAACACCACCGAGATCGAGCGCAGCGCCAACCAGGAAGCCGATAGCGCCTTGCAGTTCATCGAGCATCTGGCTTTGCAGCAGGACGTGCCCTGCGCAACCGTCAGAGTGACCAGCATTTCCGTCTATCGCGCCATCATCAAGGAGGCCGAGACATGCCATTGCGACCTGATCTGCATGGCCTCCCATGGACGCAAGGGCATCAGCGGAGTTCTGCTGGGAAGCGAAACCCAGAGGGTGCTCACCCATAGCAGCATCCCCGTGCTGGTGCACCGCCCGGCATTGAAAACCCATTGATCGGGCGCGGGCCGCGCAAGCTGCCGCTATAGGCCGCAAATTGGGCGACCCATGCCGGCGCTATTTGTTGCCAAGCCAGGCCACGCTGTTCAGAAACAGCCGCACCAGCTCGGTCTGTCGGCGCACCCCGGTCTTGGAGAAAATGGAGCGCAGATGCGCACGCGCCGTGTTGAGGCGGATGTTCAGCGTCTCGGCAGCCTCATCCAGCGAAAGGCCGTTGGCCAGCTGGATCGCGACCGCAGTCTCCGACGGAGTGAGCTGAAACAGCTGCTGCGCGAGCTGCAGTGGAGGATCGGCCCTGCCCGTGGTGTCGCGCACAAAGACTGCCACGCTGGGGCGCTGCTTGCCTTCGCTCCATTCATCGGAGGAAATGCTCTGCACCACCACACCCCAGTTCAGCTGGCCCGACTGGCGGCCGATGGACATGCCTTCGGTCATGGACAGCTGCGAGGTCTGGGCATGGAGCAGCGCATCGCGGACCAGGCGCTGCAGCTTGCGATTGTCATTGGCATAGGCCGCTTCCAGAGCGCCGTTGTTCACCTTCAGGCCATCTCCGCTGTTCAAGATGGTGGTGGCCGCGGGATTGGACTCGATCACCATGCCGTTCTGATCCAGGATCACCACCCCCATCATCAGCTGGGCCGTGGCCCGGCCATAGAGAGAGATGACCTGCCTGTCACGGTGCAGTGCCAGATGCATGTTCAGCGCCCGCTTGAAATGCGGAATCAGCAGGCCCATCAACTCCTTCTCGCGAGGGCCGAAGCCCGCCATGGCCTCGGAACGCGTCACGCGCAGACCGTAGTAGCAACCATCGTCGGTCACAATGTCTATGGCCATGACATTGAAGACGTCGACATCCTTGCACCAGTCGGTGTAGTAGCGGCACGCACGCCACTCTCGCTCGGTCATCCACTCGGCCAGCACGACCACCGTATCGCGGGGAATGCCGCGCAGAGGGCTGCAGAAAGCATAGGGGTCATGCTGCAGCAGATCTCGGCGCGAGTCTGCGGCGGAGATCACCCAGCCTATATTCTCGCCATGCGTATCGCGCACGATGAATGAGGCATAGTTGCCGCCGATCCGCTGACGCAGGATTTCCAGGAATACCTGCCAGGCATCCGGCTCCATGGCCGCCACATAAAGTGCGCTGATCAGCTGGCTCAGATGTTCGGCCGTGACCGCGGCCTCATCATCGGCTCCGAGCGGCCCCGGCGCAGGATTGACGCGCACCGGCAGGTCTTTCAAGACAAAATCCTGAGAAGATGGCTTGTAATTTGAAAAATCCATATTGGCGTAGGCACTCTCGGGCATGCAAACCTCAACAAACAATCACCAGCCCGAGCCCCATGCACTGACAACATGGCCAATGTTGAACACGCCGAACGCATCGCAGCGACGCGCCCATTGTTTCCATCGATGATTAAATCGGCGTTATTCCCCTACCCGTACTGCGGAGCACGCTGCTCTTTTTGGGAGAAACGTCTGGTGCACGCGCGAGGTTCTGTTGCATGCTGTGCCGAGTCCACCCCAGCCATGCGCGATTGCGGAAACAGGGTGCGAGGAGAAGGCCTCGATGATGTCAGAGAGCCTGCGCCGCGACATCGTCAAGATAGACGATAGTCCTTTCCCTGATCCCGATACCCCAAGCCGCCGCGCCAGGCACTCAGGCCCGGCGGGGCTCAGAGGTCGGCATGGCGTCTTGGGCCGTCGACGCTCTCCAGATGCGCTGGCGGCAAATGGTTCTGCGCCTGCAGGCGCTGCCTGAACTGCTCGGCGGGCAGAGCCGGCGAGCATAGATAGCCTTGGAAATAGTCGCCATGCATTTGCGCAATGGCCGCGCATTGCTGCTCCGTTTCCACGCCCTCGGCCACGATCTCCACTCCCAGCGCCTTGCCCATGCTGATGATGGCGGCTACGATGGCCTTGTCCTCGGCCTGATAGGGCAGACCGCGCACAAAGCTCTGGTCGATCTTGATCTTGGAGATCGGCAGCTTTTTCAGATAGGCAAGATTGGAGTAGCCGGTGCCGAAGTCGTCGATCACCAGACCCACGCCCAGTTCCGCGATCTGGTGCACGCGCATGGCCATCTCCTGCGCGTCCTGCAGCAAGATACTCTCGGTCAGCTCCAGTTCCAGCCACTGCGCGGGCAGCGCACTGTTCTTGAGCACGCTGGTCAGCCGCTCGACAAAGTCGGGCTGGCGGAACTCCAGTGCGGAAACGTTGACCGAGACCTTGATCGGCATGCCCCGGGCATGCCAGCGCACGGCCTCCTGCACGGACTGCTCCAGCACCCAGGCATCGAGCGCCACCACATAGCCCGACTCCTCGGCCAGCGGAATGAAGACGGCGGGCGAAATCACGCCCAGTTCCGGATCGGTCCAGCGCAGCAAAGCCTCCGCCGCCACGATGCGCTGCGACTGGATATGCACCTGGGGCTGGAAATAGACGGCCATATGCCCCTTGTCCAGGGCCTGGCGCATGGCGTGCTCCAGCTTCATGCGCGACAGCAGGCCTGCGCTCATCTGCGGTTGGTAGAAGCTGAAATTGCCGCGCCCGCGCTCCTTGACACGGTACATGGCGATATCGGCCTGGCGGATCAGCTCGTCCAGCGTCAGCCCGTCCGTGGGGAACTGCGCCGCGCCGATGCTGCATTGCACGGAAAAGCCCAGGCCGTCGAGCATGAAGGGCTGACGCATCTCGTTGAGTATGCGCTCGGCAACCTTGGCCGCGCCCTCGCCGCTGCAGCCCTGCAGATAAAGCACGAACTCGTCGCCGCCCAGACGGCACAGCACGTCGGTGGGACGCAGCAAAGCCCCGAGGCGCTGGGCCACAAGCCTGAGCACCCGGTCCCCGAAATCGTGACCCAGGGAGTCGTTAATGATCTTGAAGCGGTCCAGGTCCAGGAACAGGATGCTGAACGGCTCCTGCGTCAGATGCGCGGTGGCAATCGCCGACTGCACATGGCGGCTCAGGCTCAGGCGGTTGGGCAGGCCCGTCAAGGCATCGGTGTAGGCCAGTTGTTCGATCTGCAACTGCGCGCTGCGCTGCATGGTCATGTCGCGCATAAAGCCTATGCTCTGCACCACGCGACCATAGCCATCGCGCAAAGCCACCCAGGACAGCCAGATCGCACAGCGCTGGCCGCCGCCGCGCTTGAGCCACAGATTGCCTTCCCAGAAGCTGCCCTGCTCCCAGCGCACCTTCACCTGCTGAGGCAGATCGGTGACGGGCCCGGCACCGGATTCAAACAGCTGCCAGGCTGCCTGTCCCAGCACATTGGCGCCATTCAGAAGCTGGCGGCCCGCGGGGTTGAGCTGGGCAATTCGCCCCTGCTCGTCGGCGATGAAAATGCCGTCCAGACTGGACTCGAACACCCGGGCCGCCAGCCTTTGCTCGTTGGCGGCCAGGGTTTCGGCGGTAATGTCCCGGCAGGAGTAGATGCGACCTATGGCCACGCCCCGGCTCAGCTGCGGCACGGAACGGCGTTCGATCACCCGGCCATTGCTCAGTTGCAGGACTTCGGAAGCCTCGGGCGCCGACAGATCCGGCGTCTCCTGCAGCAAGGTGAACTGGCTGCCGCTGCTGACGATCTGGGTCTCAAGATGCGCAAAAATGGCGGCGTCGTCGTGACGCGTGAGCAGATCGGCGGGCAACTCCCACAGCTCGGCAAACCTATGGTTGAAGGCACGTATGCCGCCCTTGGGATCGCAGACCAGAATGCCGTCGGCGGCCGACTCCAGCGTGGCGCGCATTTCGGCAAGCAAGGTCTCGAGCTCGGTTTCGTACTGCAACTGAGCGCTGCGATCCACCATGGTCAGCATCAACCATGGGGTCGGCGCCAGTGGCTTGACTCGCATCTCTACCGAAACCTGGCTGCCGTCCGCACGGCAGATCTGCGAAATGAACTGCGCGCCGCTGCGCCAATTGGAGGCATCCTGCCAGAAAGCTTTTTGCACCAGGGTGGCGCACAGCATCTCGACATGCAGGCCATGTGCAGCTTCGGACTGATATCCGGTCAAGGCTATGCTGGCGGCATTCACATGCAGTACCTGCAGATTCTGTGCATCCAGCAGCCAGACGGCCTCTTGCAAGCCGTCCAGCATGGATACGAGCAGGTTGTCGGCAAAATTGCCCATGGTTGCCTGCGACGGCTGCGGTGTCACAACGAGCCTTTCTCTGCCGCGATGGCCGCGGAACTGTCAAAAAAGTAACATGTGCGCCTGTGGGGCTGCAAGGACTTGATGGCATCCTGCTTGACCTGGTCCCGGTGCAGGCCGCGCCGTATGCCGAGCAGGTCCTGTTGAGCCAGATCCACCAGCTGCAGCCTGGTTTCCAGATCCGGGCTGTAGACCAGAACACTGGGCTTGAGCGTCTGGCGGGTATTGACCGATATCACCTGCCCCTGACGGCCGTCGCTGAGCTCTACCAGCGAGCCAGGAGGATACACACCCAGCGTCTGCACAAAGGCCTGAAGCACGTCGAAAGCGTAGCGCTGGCGGTACTGCCCGTAGAGCGCCCCCAGGACCTCATGCGGTGTCTGGCCCGCGGCGGCATGGGGTGGATTGCACAAACGCTCATAGCTGTTGGCCAGCGCCAGAATCTGCCCGGCCAGCTCCATATCGCTGGCCAGCAAGCCCAATGGGAAGCCGCTGCCATCGGCCCACTCGTGATGCTGGGCGATCGCCGTGGTCACGGCCGGCCCATAGCCCATGGCCTGGGCCAGGGCTACAGACTCGCCCACATGCCGCATATAGAGAGAACTGCCGACCTGCCCCTGGTTCAGCGCAAACGCATGGACCGGGATATTCAGCGCCTGTTTGCCCAGGTCGTGCAGCAAGGCGGCCACGCCCAGATCGTGCAAAGCCTGTCCCTGCAAGCCCATGGTCTTGCCCACCAGCATGCCGAGCACGGCGGTGTTGACGCCATGCACGCAGGCCGCGCCACCGCCCTCATCGGCCAGCAGATGCAAGATCACGTCGCGCTCCTGAGCGAGCTGCACCACATACTCGGCGACCAGGGCATCGCTGCGCTCACGCGCGGCCGGAAGATCGGTAGGAACCAGCCCCTGCACGGCGTCGAAATCCGATACCGCGCTCTGAAACTGGGATTGCAGGACCTGCATGCAGGCGCGCCAAGCCTCGACGTCGTCGCGGGCCTGCGCCACCGGTTCCTGGCCGCCGTCTGCCGGAGCCTCAATGCCGGCGCCCGAGCCGGGCTCGGGGTCGCTGCGCGAGGGATCGTACTGAACGCTCTTCAGGCTCAGCGACTGAAGCGTCTGCAACTGCTCGGCCGTGGTGATCTTGAAACTATTGACCGGAAACGGGTGACGCAGCCAGCCTGTGTCCAGGTAGACATACATGCCGAGACGCAACTGTCCGATATCAATAGAGACGAAACGATTCACTTTGGACTAAACACACAAGATGTTGCATTATTCCGCAGTTCTGTGGCTGCTAGAGCGGAACTAGGGTCAATAGGGATGCGGGCAAACCTGCCCAAGCACCACACTCCTAGCTTATCGGCACCAAAGACTGGGTTTGTAGACCAAATCCATCCACAAAGCCCAGGCGGCCACGCCGATCAGCATCAGACCTGCAATTCTCGTGCCCCATTGAGCACGCAAGCCGTTGAGCCGCGAATGCCCCAGATGCCACAGCCAGGGCCCAGCCACCAGCCACAGAGCGCCGCCCAGCGCAAAAGCCACCATGGACAGCGCCCCCTGCCAGGCCCCGCCACTGAGAGCCGCAACCAGCACCGCGGAATACAGCAGGCCGCAAGGCATCAGCGCCCAGGCAAAGCCCGCTGCCAGGCTGCCTCCCGGCGCAGTCACCCAGGGCTGCACCTTGGCCCAGGCGGCGCGGCCCGCGCGCTCCAGCCACACGGGCTGGCGCGCCTGCACCACCATGGCCAGCCCCCAGGCCATGACCGCCACATGCATCAAGGTCCACAGCTGCTGCAGCGCCGTGGTCTGGCTGGTCAGCCAGGAAAGGCTTTCCATGGCCACGGCCGCCACGCCGCCCAGCAGCGCATAGCCGGCGATACGCCCCAGGTGGAAGCAGCCGGCCCGCAGCCACTGCCGCTTTTGCAGCCCGTGCACGACCACGGGCTGCTCGCCCCGCGGGCGCACGCCGCTCACCGCGCTGCAGGGAGCAGCGCACATAACAAGACAATGGGGCCCACCCACGAGCCCCATGATCAAAGCGGTCCAGACCAGCGTCAACAACATGCGCTAGATGATGCGTGAAAACCGCGTCCGGTTCTTGTCGGCCTGCAAATAGCGGTCAAACAGCATGGCTACTCCGCGCACAAAAAACCAGCCCAGCGCAGTGACCTGAAAACCTTCATCGCTCAAGGTCAGCAGCCCGTTCTTCTGCATTTCCTCAAGCGCCGCCATCTCGGGCGCAAAGTATTCGCGGAAGTTGATCAGCCAGGCCTGCTCCATGGGCTCGTACAACACCACACCCTGGCACATGACGGCCATGATCACGGCGCGGCGCAGCAGATCGTCGCGCGACAGCGCCAGACCGCGCTGCACGGGAAGCAGACCGCCGTCGATCGCGTCGTAGTACTCCTCCAGCGTCTTGACGTTCTGGCTGTAGGTCGCGCCCACCTTGCCGATGGCCGAGACGCCCAGCGCAATCAGATCGCAGTCGGGCTGGGTGCTGTAACCCTGGAAATTGCGGTGCAGCCGGCCCTGGCGCTTGGCGATCGCCAGGGAGTCATCGGGCAGGGCGAAGTGGTCCATGCCCACATAGACATAGCCGGCGTCCATGAAGGCGTCGATGGCCCCCGAGAGCATGTTGAGCTTGTCCTGGCCCATGGGCAGATCGGCGGATTCGATGCGCCGCTGCGGCTTGAAGCGCTCGGGCAGATGCGCATAGGCATATAGCGCGATGCGATCGGGACGCAGCGCGTTGACCTGCTCCAGCGTGCGCGCAAAGGACTTCGGTGTCTGCTTGGGCAGGCCGTAGATCAGGTCCACATTGATGGAGACGAAGCCCAGCTCGCGCGCTTTTCCCACCAGCGCGAAGACCTGCTCGGCGGGCTGCACGCGGTGCACGGCTTTCTGCACCTCGGGGTCGAAATCCTGCACGCCAAAGCTCAGGCGATTGAAGCCCATGTCCTTGAGCACGGCCAGGCGCTCATTGCTCACGGTGCGCGGATCGACTTCGATCGAGTACTCGCCTGCGGGGTCCAGCTTGAAATGCTCGCGCATCAAGGCCATCAGCCGACGCAGCTCGTCGTCGCTGAAGAAGGTCGGCGTGCCGCCCCCCAGATGCAGCTGGCTCACCATCTGCCCTCTGCCGCAATGCTGGGTATGCATGGCAACTTCACGCGCCAGATAGTCCAGGTACTCTGCGGCCTTGTCATGATGCCTGGTGACGATCTTGTTGCAGGCGCAGTAGTAACACAGCGACTCGCAAAACGGCACATGCACATAAAGCGACAAAGGCAGGGCGCGGCTGCCGGAATGGGCTTTGCGTTGCTGCAGCGCCAATATATAGTCGTCGGGGCCGAAAGCCTCAACAAAACGGTCGGCTGTTGGAAACGACGTGTAGCGTGGCCCCGGTATATCAAAACGGCTTAGCAACTCGGGCGTGACTGCGGTCATAACTCTGGCGTCAGGGTGCGCTCACATTGCCTGCAACAAAGAGCTCTCATGACCTGGGATAGGCAACAAGTCTGAAGGCAGGTGCAGCAAACGCGGTTTTTTGAATGAATGCCTGCACTGTGCCCCAAGGCAAACCCCCTGTCCTTGACGAAAATCAAGGGACTCCAAGGCAAGGGCTGCGACAATTTGATCCATCTCATCTCAAACTACGAGGTCAATGACTGGCACGACGGCTAAAGCCAAGCCTGTGTGTGCCGTTGCTGCAAACCCCATGAATCTTCAAACCATCAAAGCATCCTGCTCCAACTGCAATCTGCGTGAACTGTGCATGCCCATGGGCTTGGACGATGAACAGATAGAGCGCATTGACGAAATCGTGGCCACGCGCCGCAAGGTCAAGCGCGGGGGGCTGCTGTTTCGCAATGGCGAAGAATTCACCTCGCTGTATGCGATCCGCACCGGTTTCTTCAAGACCTGCGTGGCCACCGAAGATGGGCGCGACCAAGTAACCGGCTTTCAGATGGCGGGCGAAATCATAGGCCTGGACGGCATCGTCAACGATCACCACACCTGCGACGCCGTGGCGCTGGAAGACGCCGAAGTCTGCGTGATGCCCTTCGACAAGCTCGAGCAGCTCTCGCGCGAGGTCACGGCGCTGCAAAACCATGTGCACAAGGTCATGAGCCGCGAAATCGTGCGCGAGCACGGCGTGATGCTGCTGCTGGGCAGCATGCGCGCCGAAGAGCGCCTCGCGGCCTTTGTGCTCAATCTCGTGCAGCGCCTGTCGGCGCGCGGCTTTTCCAAGTCCGAGCTAGTGCTGCGCATGACGCGCGAGGAGATCGGCAGCTATCTGGGTCTGAAACTGGAGACCGTGAGCCGCACCTTCTCCAAGTTTGCCGAGGACGGCATCCTCGAGGTCAAGCAGCGCCACCTGCGGATTCTCGACACCGACGCGCTCAAGCGTATCGTCAACAGCCAGCAGTGCCAGAGCTGAGCCCTTCCCTCCCACAAGCACAAAGCCCGCACGCAGCGGGCTTTGTTTTTGCGGCCTCGGCGCCCTACTCCACCCAGGGCTCGGAGACTATGCCGCCGTTGAGCTCATGCGCCGAGCGCGCCAGCATCCTGGTCATCAGGCTGCCCACCATGGTGACCAGCCAGAAGACGAAGAAGCCCACCGTATAGATGGCGCTGCGCGACCACTCGAGGGGGGCGCCCATCCAGTGCGCATCCAGCGGGTCCACAAACGCAAAAACCACCATTTCCATGATCGCCGCGGCCAGAAAGGCAGGCCAGGCAATCCACATCCAGCTGCGAGCGTCCATCACGAATCTCCTTGGGCTGTGGGGGCAATGCCATTTTGCACAAGGATGGAGATCGCAGACCGGGGGCATGCACCAAGGCGGGAAACCCTGAACCGCTATGTTTTAGAGAGCTTACAGCGCCTGCCTCTCATTGATTTTCCACCTCAAATCACCTGAAAATCATGAAGAACCAGCGCAGAGCGCTCATGTTTTGAGAGTCCTGCCATGACAAAGGCCGCAAAGCGGCCTTTGATGGAGTGGCGCCGGACGCTCAGCGATCCAGAGGATGGTCGTGGGCCGGGGTCGCCGCATGGTTGCGGCCGGTCACGGCCGGAGCCAGGCTTTTTTGCGCTTCGGTCAGGCGCTGGTTGATTTCCAGGCCATGGCGGTAGTAATCGGGATCGACCACGGGATCGGGCTTGCTCATGGCGATATAGGCGGTCACCAAGCCCGCAATCACCACGACCAGCGGTCCGGAGATGATGAGCCAGACATGGGCGAACTTCCACCAGGGCTTGCCGTCCTCGGGATGGGGAGCTTTTTGCGCCTGGGCGGCTCTTGCTTGTGTTGCCGACATGAGAAACCTCTTTCAAATTGCTATCGCCCGGCCGGTGTCGCACAGGGTCGACTCGGGCCGGACAGATGATAGTCCGCCGCTCAGCGCGGCACCAGGAACACGGCTTTTTCGGACGTCCGCCCCGCCTCGGGATTCACGGCATCCACATTGAAGTGCACGGCATGCGAGCCCGGCTCCGCCGAGCCATAGGGAATCTGCAGGCGCACGGCAATGCCGCGGGTCTCGGCCGGGCCGACGACGACCTCCTGCTCGGAAGCCACTTCCAGATGCTCGAGGCCCACGGCGCTGATGCGGTAGCGCTGCTCGGATTCGGTGGCATTCATGATCTGCAGACGGTAGACGTTTTCGAGCTTGCCGCCGGCCACGATGCGCGACAGCGATGCACGGTCGCGGATCACATCGGCCTTGAGCGGCTGACGCAGCACCAGGCTGGCAATCATGGCGGCGCTCAGCGCCAGCAGCACGCTGGAGTAGATCAGCACGCGCGGGCGGAAGATGCGCCGCATCACCTGCACCTGCTTCCAGGCCTTGGCCACGGCATTCTGCGTGGTCAGGCGGATCAGGCCGCGCGGATACTCCATCTTGTCCATCACCGAGTTGCAGGCGTCTATGCACAGGCCGCAGCCTATGCACTCGTACTGCAGGCCGTTGCGGATGTCGATGCCCACGGGGCAGACCTGCACGCAGAGCTTGCAGTCTATGCAGTCGCCCAGGCCCTGAGCCTTGTAGTCCGCGTCTTTCTTGCGCGGGCCGCGGCCTTCGCCGCGCGCCGCGTCGTAGCTGACGATCATGGTGTCCTTGTCGAACATGGCGCTCTGGAAGCGCGCGTAAGGGCACATGTATTTGCAGACCTGCTCGCGCATATAGCCGGCATTGCCGTAGGTGGCGAAGCCGTAGAACAGCACCCAGAAAATCTGCCAGCCGCCCTGCAGCGCCATCAGCTCCACGCCCAGCTCGCGAATCGGCACGAAGTAGCCGACGAAGGTGAAGCCGGTCCACAGGGACAGCGCAATCCAGAGGAACTGCTTGAGCGACTTCTTCCAGAGCTTCTCGAAGGTCCAGCCGCCCTTGTCGATGCGCATGCGGGCACTGCGGTCGCCTTCGACCTTGCCCTCGATCCACATGAAGATCTCGGTATAGACCGTCTGCGGGCAGGAGAAGCCGCACCACAGGCGGCCGGCCACGGCCGTAAACAAAAACAGGGCCAGTGCCGAGATGATCAGCAGGCCCGTCAGATAGATGAAGTCCTGTGGGTAGAGCACCAGCCCGAACAGGTAAAAGCGCCGCGCGCCCAGATCGAACAGCACCATCTGGCGCTCGCCCCACTGCAGCCACGGCAGACCGTAGAAGACGATCTGGGTGAGAAACACCATGATCCAGCGCCAGCGCGAGAACAGCCCGCTGATGGAGCGGGAATAGACTTTTTTCTCGGACGCGAACATGGGCACATATTCGGGCCCGCCTTCCTGAGGCTCGGGAGTGATCGGGATGACCTTGCGGGGTTTCCCGTTATCGCATGACATCGCAGTTCCTTAATGTTTTTGTAATTTCTGAAATCACAAACAAGAAAAAGGCGGTGCCTAGGCACCGCCTTTTAAGCCAGACTACTTCTGAGCTTCTGTGTGCGAAAGACTCCAGACATAGGATGCCAGCACGGCAATCTGTGCCTCGGTCAGCTTTTCCTTCTGGGCAGGCATTTCGTTGTGCTTGCCATTATTGACCATGTTCACGATGGCCGCCTCACCCCAGCCATGCAGCCAGATGTCGTCGGTCAGGTTGGGCGCGCCCAGGGCCTGGTTGCCCTTGCCGTCCATGCCGTGGCAGGCGGCGCAGGCCACGAACTTGGACTTGCCCAGAGACGCCTTGACGGCATCGTGCGGGCTGCCCGACAGGCTCAGCACATAGTTGGCCACGTTGCGCACGTCTTCTGCAGTACCCACGGCAGCCGCCATGGGAGGCATCACGCCGATGCGGCCGTTGGTGATGGTTTCCTTGATCTTGTCGGGCGTGCCGCCATGCAGCCAGTCGCCGTCGGCCAGATTGGGGAAGCCCTTGCCGCCGCGTGCGTCGGAGCCGTGGCACTGCGCGCAGTTGTTCATGAACAGGCGCTCGCCGATGGCCATGGCCTTGGGATCCTTGGCCATTTCCTCGGTGGGCATGCTGACGAACTTGGCGTACATGGGCTCCAGGTCCGCCTTGGCCTTGGCCATTTCCTTGTCGTAGGCGCCGGTCTGGCTCCAGCCCAGCTTGCCTTCGAAAGCACCCAGGCCGGGGTAGGCGGCCAGATAGGCAAGGCCGAAGATCACGGTGATCACGAACAGACCCATCCACCATTTGGGCATGGGGTTGTTGAGTTCGCGCAGGTCTTCGTCCCAGACATGGCCCGTGGTGTTGTCGCCCGAGGAGACAACTTTTTTGCGCGCCACCAGCACCAGCAGCATAAAGCAGCCAAGAATGCCGATCAGCGAGACGGCCGCGATGTACACGGACCAGAAATTGTTAAAGAAATCGCTCATGGGATGTTCTCGTTGTGGTGATCAGACTCAGTCTTCCAGGAATGGGAGCTGAGCTGCCTCGTCAAAACGGGCCTGGTTGCGGCGGGCATACGCCCACCACCAGATACCCACGAAACACGCCAGCGATGCCAGCGTGGCCACGATGCGCATGGTGGTGATATCCATTTCCAGCCCCTCCTCTCTTACTTGACGGCTCGGCCCAGGACCTGCAGATAGGAGATCACGGCCTCCATCTCGGTCTTGTCCTTGACTTGGGCCTGTGCACCCGCGATTTCCTCGTCGGTGTAGGGCACGCCCACCTTGCGCAGCGCGCTCATGCGCTGGGCCACCACGGTGTCATCCACCTTGCTGGTTTCCAGCCAGGAGTAGGCAGGCATATTGGACTCGGGCACCACGTCGCGCGGATTGTTCAGGTGGATGCGATGCCATTCGTCGCTGTACTTGCCGCCCACGCGGTGCAGGTCGGGACCGGTACGCTTGGAGCCCCACTGGAACGGGTGGTCGTAGACGAACTCGCCGGCCACCGAGTAGTGGCCGTAGCGCATGGTCTCGGCGCGGAAGGGGCGGATCATCTGCGAGTGGCAGTTGTAGCAGCCTTCGCGCAGATAGATGTCGCGGCCCATGAGCTGCAGCGGCGTATAGGGCTTGAGGCCTGCCACGGCTTCCGTGGTTGACTTCTGGAAGAACAGCGGCACGATTTCCACCAGACCGCCGATGGCCAGCACGAACAGTGTCAGTGCGATCAGCAGAAAGTTGTTGGTCTCGATCTTCTCGTGGGAAAAGCTCTTGGGAGCTGCGGTATTTTGTTCAGACATTGCTTGTGCTCCTCAATGCTCAGGCGTGGGCCAGGGCGGCAGGCACTGCCACCTTCACGGAACGGCCGGACATTGCGGTCTTCCAGGTGTTCCAGGCCATCACCAGCATGCCGCCCAGATACAGCAGGCCACCGGTCACACGGATCACATAGAAGGGATAGGTCGCCTTCACGCTTTCCACAAAGGTGTAGGTCAGCGTGCCATCGGGGTTCACGGCGCGCCACATCAGGCCCTGCATCACACCGGCAATCCACATTGCGGCGATGTACAGCACGATGCCGATGGTGGCCATCCAGAAGTGCAGCTCGATGGCGGGCACGGAGTGCATCTTGGTCTTGCCGAACAGGCGCGGGATCAGGTAGTAGAGCGAACCCATGGTGATCAGGCCCACCCAGCCCAGGGCGCCCGAGTGCACGTGGCCCACGGTCCAGTCGGTGTAGTGGGACAGCGCGTTCACGGTCTTGATGGCCATCATCGGGCCTTCGAAGGTGGACATGCCGTAGAACGACAGGGACACGATCAGGAAACGCAGGATGGGGTCGTCACGCAGCTTGTGCCAGGCACCCGACAGCGTCATGATGCCGTTGATCATGCCGCCCCAGCTGGGAGCCAGCAGAATCAGCGAGAACACCATGCCCAGCGACTGTGCCCAGTCGGGCAGCGCGGTGTAGTGCAGGTGGTGAGGACCGGCCCACATATAGGTGAAGATCAGCGCCCAGAAGTGCACGATCGACAGGCGATACGAGTACACGGGACGACCGGCCTGCTTGGGGATGAAGTAATACATCATGCCCAGGAAGCCTGCGGTCAGGAAGAAGCCCACGGCGTTGTGACCGTACCACCACTGCACCATGGCGTCCTGCACGCCGGCATAGGCCGAGTAGCTCTTCATCCAGCCGGCGGGGATGGAGACGTTGTTGACGATGTGCAGCAGGGCCACGGCCAGAATGAAGGCGCCGAAGAACCAGTTGGCCACGTAGATGTGCTTGACCTTGCGGATGCCGATGGTGCCGAAGAACACGATCGCATAGGACACCCAGGTCACGGCGATCAGCAGGTCCAGGGGCCATTCGAGTTCGGCGTATTCCTTGCCCTGGGTATAGCCCAGCGGCAGGCTGATGGCGGCGCCGACGATGACCAGCTGCCAGGCCCAGAACGTCAGGCTGGCCAGCTTGGGCATGAACAGCTTGGTCTGGCAGGTGCGCTGCACCACGTAGTAGCTGGTGGCGAACAGAGCCGAGCCGCCAAAGGCGAAGATCACGGCGTTGGTGTGCAGCGGACGCAGACGTCCGTAGCTCAGCCATGGGATGCCGAAGTTGAGTTCCGGCCAAGCCAGCTGGGACGCGATGAACACGCCCACAGCCATACCTACCACCCCCCATACCACGGCCATGATAGAGAACTGTCTTACGACGGTGTCGTCGTAATAGACAGCATTGTTATTTGTTGCTTCCATCGGGCACCTCTTAGATTGCTTGCAAAGTGTTCATTGGTTTCTCATTGGGCTCGTTGAGCCATATCAATCGTCTCGAAGAATGCGTTCAGCTTCTTGTTCCACGCTCTCGAACTGACCCCGGTAAACCGCCCACCACAGGGCGGCCACAATGGCCAGAACAAGCACCACCGAAAGCGGTATCAATACATACAAAACGTCCATCAATGGCCTCCTTGAGTCAGTGGCATGACGGTGCCCCGCGGCGCAAGATGCGCAGGGCCTGACGCGTTGCTATCAGCCGCCTGCTGCGGCAACGCACGTGCAAGACGGGCTGCGTTGGCGACGACCAGCAAGGAGCTCAGCGCCATGCCGAGCCCTGCCAGCCAGGCAGGCATCCAGCCCATCAGGGCCAGAGGAATAGAGATCGCGTTATAGGCTGCTGCCCAGCCCAGGTTCTGGCGCACCACGGACAAGGTCCGTCGGGCCAGCAACAGGCTTTGCAGCACTAACTCCAGGCTGTCTCCCAGTACCACGAAGTCTGCTCGCGATTGTGCCAGCGGCACTGCTCTACCAAACGCAAAAGAGACATGCGCTCCGGCTAAAACTGGGCCGTCGTTCAGACCGTCGCCGACCATGGCCACGCGGTGGCCGGCGGCCTGGGCGGCCTGCATCCGGGCCAGCTTGTCCTCGGGTCGGCAATCGCCCTGCGCCTGCTCTATGCCCAGCTGGGCGGCCACGGCCTGCACGGCCGCCGGGCGATCGCCCGAAAGCAGCTGCACGCTCACGCCCTGGCGCCCAAGTTCGGCAATCACCCAGGCCGCTTCGGCGCGCAGATCCTCGCTGAGATGAAACTGGGCCAGAGCCCGCCATCCGCCATCGACCTCCTCGGCCAGCAGCACGCTCTGGCCGGGCTCTTGCGGCGCCAGCTCCGCCACCCCGCAATGCCGGGCCGAGCCCAGGCGCAAATGGCGACGCAGGCCGGCATCCGCCCTGCCCTGTACCCAGACATCCAGGCCGCTGCCGGCCAGCTCCTGCACCGAATCCAGCTGCCAGGCACCGGCCGCAAGCTCCGCCACCTCGGCGGCCCGGGCCAGCGCCCTCGAGGCCGGATGCATGGACTGCCGCGCGAGCAAGGCCGCCAGGGCCAGCACCGCGTCGGCGCTCTGGTCTGCGGCCGGGGTCAGGGCGCGCAGCACCAGACCGTCGCGGGTCAGCGTGCCCGTCTTGTCGAACACCAGCGTGTCCACGCTGGCCAGCGCCTCCAACCCCTGGAGATTGCGCACCAGCACGCCGCTGCGCGCCAGCGTGCCGGCCGCCGTCAGCATGGCCACGGGCGTGGCCAGCGACAACGCACAGGGGCAGGTGACGATGAGCACGGCCACGGCCACCATCATGGCCTGGCCCGGGTCCGTGGGCCACCACCAGACGGCCGCGCCCAGGGCGGCCAGCAGCACCACGACCAGGAAGGGCCGCGCCACCTTGTCGGCCAGCTGGGCCAGGCGCGGCTTTTGCAGCGAGGCGCTTTCCATCAGGCCTACGATCTGCGCGAAGCGCGTGCTCTCGCCCACGCTGTCCACGCGCAGCTCGACAACGCTATCAAGGTTGTAGCTTCCAGCGGTGACTGCATCACCTTCTGCGCGCAATACGGGCGTGGATTCACCGGTCAACAAGGCCTCGTCGGCATGGGTGCTGCCGCGCAGAATGGTTCCATCGGCGGGAAAGGCCTCGCCGGTGAGCACGCGCACCACATCGCCGGTGCGCAGGCGGCGCGTGGCCACGCGCTCGAATTCGTCGCCGCCGGGCTTGAGCCTCAGCACCGAATCCGGCAGCCGGTTCATCACGGCCTCCAGCGCCCCCGCCGTGCGGTCGCGCAGGCGCAGCTCCAGCCAGCGGCCGGTGAGCAGGAAGAAGACAAACATGGTCAGCGAGTCGAAAAAGACTTCATGACCGAAGGGGCCGGCCGGATCGAAGGTGCCCAGGGTGCTGATGACGAAGGTGATCAGCATGCCTATGGCCACGGGCAGGTCCATGCTCACGCGGCGCTGGGCTATGTCCTTGAGCGCGCTCTTGAAGAAAGGCCCGCAGCAGAACAGGACCACGGGCAGGGAGATCACCCAGGAGGCCCAGCGCATCAGCGTCTCGAACTCCAGGTCCAGATCGCCGGGCTTGGCCGTGTAGGCCGGCCATGCATACATCATGACCTGCATCATGCAGAACCCCGCGACCAGCCAGCGCCACAGCGCGCGCCGCGTTTCGGCTTGGCGCAGCTCGCGCGCGAAAGCGTCGCGTGCCGGCAGGGCACGATAGCCGGCGCGCGCCACGGCCTCCATCCACTGGGACGGAAGCACTTGGGCGTGGCGCCACACGACACGGGCACGGCGCGTGGCTGCGCTGACTTCGGCCCCCTCCACACCGGGCACGGCTCGCAGCGCTTCCTCAATCGTCAGCGCGCACGCAGCACAGTGCATGCCCTCCAGAACCACAAAGGAATCCCACACCGGGGCTTCGGTCGGGTCTTCAGGAATGGGAGCCTGGGAGTTCCGGGCCGCGGGTCGGCCAAAGGAACTCCACTCTTGCGGATCGTCCAGCAAATGCATCGATGCCTGGGGCTGGACGGGGAAACCGGGGTCAACAACAGCCTGCTCGGCCTGGGCGGGCTGGACAGGATGGTTCTGAGACATGTTTCAAGCGTAACGGGCCGCCATCATAACGACCTTGACATTAATCAACCGTTAACAGCCGGAACGTTCTATGCTTGAATTCATAGGACAAGACCAGAAAGGAGCACCCTATGTATAACCGCATCCTGATCGCGACCGACGGCACGGAACTCTCGGATAAAGCCGTGCATGCGGGCCTGGATCTGGCCGCCCTCTGCGGCGCCAGCGTGATCGCGCTCAAGGTGGTGTCCCACTACCCGCGCAGCTATCTGGAGGGCAGCGACCTGCTGGACCTCAAGGAGGCCAAGCGCATCGAGGAACAGTGGACGGCCCAGGCCGAGGGACTGCTCAACGGCATCAAGGCCTTTGGCCATGAGCGCAAGGTCAACGTCACCACCGAGGTCGTGCACTCCGATCTGGTCGCCGAGTCCATCGTGGACACGGCCAAGAAGCGCGAATGCGATCTGATCGTCATGGCATCGCACGGCCGCAAGGGCCTGCAGCGCCTGCTGCTGGGCAGCGAAACCCAGCATGTGCTGACCCACTCCCACCTGCCGGTGCTGGTGCTGCGCTAAGTGGCCGCACGCGCCAAGGCGTGCTCATAAAACAAAAGCAGCTTGCGCAGCAGCTGCTTTTGTTTTTGGCGGTTTCCTATCTGCACCCCTTGAAGGACCGGCGCTAGCCGCTCATCTATCGGAAGTATCGGAAGCGTGCGGCCGGGCCAGCACTCGGCACCGCGCGCCCCAAGCTCAGACAAACTCCTGCTGGTAGCGGTCGCGCAGCAGCTTTTTCTGCACCTTGCCCATGGTGTTGCGCGGCAGGCTGTCCACCACATAGCAGCGCTTGGGCACCTTGAAATTGGCAAGCCTGGCCTTGAGCGCTTCGATGATCTGCTGCGCGTCCAGCTGCGCGCCCTTGCGCGGCACCAGCACGGCCACGCCGACCTCGCCGAAATCGGGATGGGGCACGCCGACCACGGCACTCTCGTCGACACCTGGCAGTTCGTTGATAAAGCCCTCGACCTCGGCCGGATAGACGTTGTAGCCGCCCGAGATGATCAGGTCCTTGCTGCGCCCGACGATGGTGAAATAGCCGCGCGCATCCTGCATGCCCACATCGCCGGTCTTGAACCAGCCGTCGGCCGTGAACTCTTCGGCCGTCTTTTCGGGCATGCGCCAATAGCCCTTGAAGACATTGGGACCCTGCACCTCGATATTGCCGATCTCGCCGGCGGGCAAGGCCTGGCCGTCATCTGCATGAATGCGCACGCCCACGCCGGGCAGCGGGAAACCCACGGTACCGCCCCGGCGTTCGGCCTCGCCGCCATAACGTTGATCGGCCTGATAAGGGTTAGAGGTCAGCATGATGGTCTCGCTCATGCCGTAACGCTCCAGAATCGTGTGGCCGGTGCGCGTCTTCCAGGCGCGGAAGGTCTCGATCAACATGGGCGCCGAGCCCGAAATGAACAGCCGCATATGCGCGGCCGTGTCGCGGTCCAGCCG
This sequence comes from Comamonas guangdongensis, assembly GCF_041079535.1. NCBI lineage: Bacteria > Pseudomonadati > Pseudomonadota > Betaproteobacteria > Burkholderiales > Comamonadaceae > Comamonas > Comamonas guangdongensis. Next base: position 44,759 of record NZ_JBFYGN010000021.1, read on the forward strand.
CGCATCGGCCAGCATGCGCACATACAGCGTGGGCACGCCCATGAACACGGTCGCATCCTTGAAGCGGGCCATCACGGCCCCGGGCTCGAACTTGGCGAACCAGATCATGGGGCTGCCATTGAGCAGCGCGCCATGGATCGCGACAAACAGGCCGTGCACATGGAAGATGGGCAGCGCATGGATCAGCACATCGCCTTCCTGCCAGCCCCAGTAGACCTTGAGCATGGCGGCATTGCTCAGCAGATTGCCGTGGGTCAGCATGGCACCCTTGCTACGCCCCGTGGTGCCGCTGGTGTAGAGAATCGCGGCCAGATCATCGGCGCGTCGCGGCACGACCTGGTGCTCATCGCCATGATGCGCAGCGCGCTCCAGCAGCGTGCCCGTGCGGTCCGTGCCCAGGGTATAGACGTGGCCCACGCCGTGGTTGAACGCAATCTTGGACACCCAGCCAAAGCAACCGGGCGCGCACACCACCACGGCCGGCTCGGCATTGGTGATGAAGTACTCCATCTCGGCACTCTGGTAGGCCGTGTTCAGCGGCAGGAACACATGGCCCGAGCGCAGCGTGGCCAGATAGAGCATCATGGCTTCCACCGACTTTTCGACCTGCACCGCAATGCGGCTGCCCTCGGGCAGATCCAGCGAAGCCAGCAGATTGGCCATGCGCGCGCTGCCATGCTCGAGATCGGCCCAGCTGTAGTACAGGCTCTGGCCATCGGGCTCTATGGCCTCGACGGCAGTTTTTGTCAGATCCGCTGGAAACGCAGCGCGCAGCGCGCTGAAAAGATTGGCTTGAGGCATATCGGTCATCGTGATGCTGTCGAACTCAATAACGGTAATGGCAAAAAATGCAGGCCCATCATAGGGCCTGATTGGGACCTCTCCGGTCGCGCGCCCAAGCACGGTCCGGACCATGGGCACCGAGCAAGAGCCCATGCCGGCCGCGCCACCACTCCCGCAAAGCCAGAGAAAGCGACGTGCAGCAGGGGAAGCCGCGCAGCGGCTCAGGGGCTCACGAATCAATCTTCACACCCGAGGCCTTGACCACCTGCGCCCAGCGCTGGATCTCGCCGTGGATCATGGCCGCAAACTGCTGCTGGCTGAGCTTGCCGTAGTCCGCGCCGTTCTTGGCCCAGGCGGACTTGATTTCGTCCGCCGCGCCTATCTTGCGCACCTCCTCCAGCATCTGCTGCTGCGCGGCCACGGGCGTACCCTTGGGCGCCCAGAGCCCATACCAGGTGGTGACGGTGAAATCGGGCAGTCCGCACTCGGCCGCGCAGGGCACATCCGGAAACGCCGGGTTGCGCTGGGCGCCGGCCACCATCAGCGCCTTGATGCGGCCGCTCTTGATGTGCTGGGCCGACGAGCCCAGGCCGTCAAACAGCATGTCCACATTGCCGGCTATCAAATCCTGTAGCGCCGGTCCCGCTCCCTTGTATGGGATATGGGTGATTTCGGTCTTGGTCTGCAGCTTGAACAGCTCACCGGCCAGATGGTGGGAGGAGCCGGGTCCGGCCGATGCGTAGTTGTATTTGCCGGGATGGGCGCGCAGATCCGTGAGCAGCTCCTGAACGGTGCCGGGTTGCACCTTCTTGGGGTTGACCACCACCACCTGGGGCACGCTGGCCAGCAGGGCCAGGGGCACGAAGTCACGCTCGAGATCGTATTCCAGCCTCGGGTAGACCGAGGGCGCAATCACATGGTGGGTACCGCCCATGAAGAAGTTATAGCCGTCGGGCGCGGCCTTGGCGGCGATGCTCGCACCCAGGGTGCCGCCGGCACCGCCGCGGTTGTCTATCACCAGGGTCTTGCCGGCCGTCTTGGCGAACTGGGCCGAGAACGGCCGCGCAAACGCATCGGTGCCGCCGCCCGCGGGAAACGGCACGATCAGGTTTACGGGCCGTGCCGGCCAGTCGCCGGCGGCCCGGACCAGGCCTGACCAGCCGCCAAGCGCCGCCAGCGCGCTCGCGGATTTGAGCAGCGCGCGCCGCTTCACCCCCGCCTGTTCGCCCTCACCCCCACTCTCTACCCAAAAGCCCTGCATGCTCTGCCTCCTCTGCTGGCCCGGTCTGCAGCAAAGCTGCTGCCGGGCTTGTGATTGGACGGCGCAGGGCAAAGACAGAGGCGGTTCAGGAACGCATCACGCTTTGCACAGGGACTCGATCTCCGAAGACACCGGAATCTTGCCCTGCGCCAGCAGGCTGCGGTGCTTGTCCAGGCGCTTGAGGTCGTACAGATAGTTGACCATCAAGCCCATGGACTGCTTGAGCCCCTTGGACGACAGATCCGCCGCCCAGTTCAGGCGCTCCACGCGCGCACCGTTGCCGAGGTGAAAGCGTGCCACGGCATCGAGCGGACGCCCCTTGGCAGTTTCCCGCCCCAGATAGCGCGCGGCGCAGAACATGGCCGCGGCGCGCACGGGCGAACGGTCCTTGAGCGCGGCCGGATCGTCGAGCGCGGCCAGCAGATGTGCGGCATCACTACCGCCGGCGGCCTGCTTCAGCGCAGCTTTCTGCTTTTCGTCCAGCTCGGCCAGCGCCGCATCGCCGTGCTTGCCCAGCCAGCTGCGCAGGCCCGGGATCGGCGACAGCGTGGCAAACTGTTTGAGCTTGGGAAACTCCTGCGTGAGCGTTTCCACCACATGCTTGATCAGGGAGTCGCCGAAGCTCACGCCCTTGAGGCCGGTCTGGGTGTTGCTGATCGAATAGAAGATGGCCGTATTGGCCTTGGCAAGATTGGCCGCGGCCGCGGATTCGTCGAGCAGCGGCTCCATGCTGCCCGCCAGCTTGTCGAGCAGCGCCACCTCCACAAAGATCAGCGGCACATTGGGCATGCGCGGATGGAAGAAGCCGTAGCAGCGGCGGTCGCTGTCCAGCCGGTTCTTGAGATCGGCCCAGCTGCGGATATCGTGCACGGCCTCGTACTGGATGAGTTTTTCCAGCAGCGAGGCCGGCGAGTCCCAGTTCAGGCTTCTGAGCTCCAGTAGCGCCACGTCGAACCAGCTGGAGAACAGATGCTCGAGCTCGGCATCCAGCGCCACATAGCGCTGCTCGGCCTTGGGCAAGGCCAGCAGCTCGGCCCGCATATTGACGAGAAACTCCATGCCACCCTGGGGCTGGGCGAAGCGCTGCAGCAGCCGCGTGCGCGAGGAAATCAGCGCACGGCGCAAAGCCATCTCGGCCTCGCTGCGCTCGACATCGCTGCCGGCCCGGTCATAGCGGTCGCGCGCGGCCTGCAAGGCCTTGGCGTCGGGCCCGAACTGCTCTATGGCCAGCAGCCAGAAGTCCTTGCGCGCGGCCGCATCGGCCCTGGCATACCAATCCATCAGCACCAGCGCATGGCGGCCGCCCTCCACGTCGCTGAGCGCGGCGTCGGCCACCTGCTGCATGTCCTGCAGCAGACGGCGCAGATCGCGCGGCGACAGCGCTTCCTGGCCGCGCCTGAGCGTGGCCTCCAGCCTCTGGAGCAGAGGGCGCTGCTGGCCATCGGCCTTGCCGCCCTCCGCGCCGCGCACCCAGAGCTTGGTCTGTTCAATCCAGTCTGCTGCCCATCCCATCTACGCCTCCTTGTTTGTCCGCTCTCAATCGCGAAGCATTTGCCGCATGCTCAGCAACGCTTTGCCTCATTATGTTCAGAGTTTGTGGCAAATCGCGCGGCTGCAAGAGGCGGGCATAAAAAACGCAGGCCATGGCCTGCGTCTTCCTCTCCGGGGCTCGCCCCTCAGTCCGGCGAGTGGCTGAGCGCATACGGTGCCCGCTTGCCGCACCACCACCACATGACGATGCCGGCCACAATCATGGGAATGCACAGCCACTGGCCCATGCTCATGCCCAGCGACAGAATACCCAGGAAGTCGTCGGGCTCGCGGAAGTATTCGGCCGTGAAGCGGAACACGCCGTAGCCGAGCAGGAACACCGCCGCCACCTGGCCGGGCTTGCGCTCCTTGCGCGCATACAGCCACAGAATGATGAACAGCAGCAGGCCTTCCATCAGGAACTGGTAGATCTGCGAAGGGTGACGCGGCGCCATGGAGCCGCTTTGCGGAAACACCATGGCCCAGGGCAGATCGGGGCTCGCAAAGCGGCCCCAGAGCTCGCCATTGATGAAGTTGCCGACGCGGCCCGCCGCCAGTCCTGTGGGCACACAGGGCGCGACGAAGTCGGCGACTTCGAGCCAGCTGCGCCGGCGCGAATGGGCGAACCAGAGCATGGAGCCGATCACGCCCAGCAGGCCGCCGTGAAAGCTCATGCCACCCTGCCAGACCGCGAAGATCTCCAGCGGATGCGTGAGATAGTAGCCGGGCTTGTAGAACAGGCAGTAGCCGATCCGCCCGCCCACGACCACACCCAGCACGCCGAGGAAGAGAATGTCCTCCACGTCCTTGCGCGACCAGGCGCACTCGCCCGTCATGGACTTGAACGGCGGGTGGTGCAGACGGCGCGTGCCCAGGAACAGGAACAGGCCAAACGCCACCAGATAGGTAATGCCATACCAGTGCACGGCCAGCGGGCCAATCTGCACGGCTACAGGATCAATGTGCGGATACATCAGCATGGCTGGCATTGTGCCGCAGCGCGCAGGCGGCTGCGGCAAATCGCGGCCTCGCCCGACAGCTTATTACGGCGTCACGCAGGCTTCACCGCACGCGGCTAGAGCCGCAACACCGTCCTTCCGGACCTGCAGAGGTCCTGCCTGCTGCCCCACAGCACCGTCAAGGCACCGGCCATCAGCGCGTTGCGGGCTGCAGGCCGTGCTCGTTCACGGTTTCGCGCACGACCTGCGCGGTCTCGTCCATCAGCTCGCGCAGGCGCTGGGGCGTGCCGCCCAGGGACTGCCCCCCCAGGCTCTGCAGCCTCTCCTGCAGCGCGGGCTCGCGCAGCGCGGCATTGGCCGCCGCGTTGAGCGTCTGCACCACGGCAGCCGGCGTGCCCGCCGGGGCCACGATGCCGAACCAGGTGATGGACAGGCTGTTGAGGCCCGGGTGGCCCAGCTCCTTGAAGGTCGGCACCTGGGGAAAGGCCGGCAGCCGCTCCTGCGCGCCCACGGCAAACGGGATCAGGCGCGCCGCTGCCACATGCGGGGCCGAAGACGGGTATTGATCGCTGAGCACCTGGGTCTCGCCCGAAAGTGCGCTGCTGACCACGGGACCCTGGCCCTTGTAGGGAATGTGGTGCAGCCTGATCCTGAGATCGGCATTCATGCGCTCGGCAATCAGATGGCCTATGGAGCCCACACCGGCCGAGCCTATATTGAGCTGGTCGGGCCGGCTTCGCGCCAGCGCCAGCAGCTGTGCATAGTTGTGCACGCCCAGGCCCGGATTCACGGAAAACATGGAGGGGATGGAGGCCAGCGCCACCACGGGCACAAAGGCCTTGGCGGGGTCGATGCGCGAAGCCTGGGGCAGCATGATCGGATTGACCACCAGCGTGCTGATGGTCCCCAGACCCAGGGTATAGCCATCGGGGCTCGCATGGGCCACGAACTCGGAGCCTATCAGGCCGCTGGCACCGGCACGGTTGTCCACCACCACGGGCTGGCCCAGGCCGGTGTGCATGGCCTCGGCGATCAGTCGCGCCACGATGTCGGTCGAGCCGCCCGGTGCGAACGGCACCACCAGCCGCACGGGGCGCTGCGGATACCTGGGTTCGGCGGCCTGCACCGCCGCCGCGCCCAGCATGGCAAGCAGGCCTGTGCACCAGGCGCTGAGCGCCAGGCCTGCGGTCTTTGAGGAAAAAGAACGGCGGGTATGGGCAGGCATGGACTTCACTTTCTCGCGGCGCAATAAAAACAGCCGCCCGAATGAGATCGGGCGGCTGCTGATTGTGCGCCAACACGCATGACCATGCCGGCGCGATGCGGCAACAAAAGTAACTCAGTCCTCGAGCAGCGACAGGTCGCGCACGGCTCCGGTATCGGCGCTGGTCACCAGCTTGGCATAGGCCTTGAGCGCCGCAGAAATCTTGCGCGGGCGCGGCTGAACGGGCTTCCAGCCCTTGTTGTTCTGCTCCTCGCGGCGCTTGGCCAGCTCTTCGGCGCTGAGCAGCACATCGATGGTGCGGTTGGGGATGTCGATGCGGATGCGGTCGCCGTCACGCACCAGGCCGATCGCGCCGCCCGCAGCCGCCTCGGGCGAGCAGTGGCCGATGGACAGGCCCGAGGTGCCGCCCGAGAAACGGCCGTCGGTCAGCAGCGCACAGGCCTTGCCCAGGCCCTTGGACTTGAGATAGCTGGTGGGATACAGCATTTCCTGCATGCCCGGGCCGCCCTTGGGGCCTTCGTAGCGCACGATGACCACGTCGCCCGCCTTGACCTTGTCGTGGAGGATATGTTCCACGGCCTCGTCCTGCGACTCCACCACATGGGCCGGGCCTTCGAAGACCAGGATGGACTCGTCCACGCCCGCGGACTTCACCACACAGCCTTTTTCGGCAATATTGCCGGTCAGCACGGCCAGGCCGCCTTCCTTGCTGAACGCATGGTCGTAGGAACGGATGCAGCCTTCGGCGCGGTCCAGATCCAGGCTGGGCCAGCGGGTGTTCTGGCTGAAAGCCACCTGTGTGGGGATGCCGGCCGGGCCGGCCAGGTAGAAGTGGCGCACGGACTCGTCCTGCGTGCGAACTATGTCCCACTGTGCCAGGGCTTCGCCCATGGTCTTGGCATGCACGGTGGGCACATCGGTGTGCAGCTTGCCGGCGCGCTCCAGCTCGCCCAGGATGGCCATGATGCCGCCCGCGCGGTGCACGTCTTCGATGTGATACTTTTGCGTGTTGGGCGCAACCTTGCACAGCTGGGGCACGACGCGCGACAGGCGATCGATGTCGGCCATGGTGAAGTCGATGCCGGCTTCCTGGGCGATGGCCAGCAGGTGCAGGATGGTGTTGGTGGAGCCGCCCATGGCGATGTCCAGCGTGATCGCGTTTTCGAAGGCCTTGAAGCCCACGGCGCGCGGCAGCACGGATGCGTCTTCCTGCTCGTAGTACTCGCGGGCCAGTTCCACGATGCGGCGGCCCGCGCGCTTGAACAGCTGCTCGCGGTCGGCGTGCGTGGCGACCACGGTGCCGTTGCCGGGCAGGGACAGGCCCAGGGCCTCGGTCAGGCAGTTCATGGAGTTGGCCGTGAACATGCCCGAGCAGGAGCCGCAGGTGGGGCAGGCCGAGCGCTCGACCTGGGCCACCTGCTCGTCGGTGTAGCTCTGGTCGGCCGCAATGACCATGGCGTCCACCAGGTCCAGCTTCTTGAACTCCATCACATGGGTGGTGGGGTTGGCCAGCTTGGTCTTGCCCGCTTCCATGGGGCCGCCGGAGACAAAGATCACCGGAATGTTCAGGCGCATGGCGGCCATCAGCATGCCGGGCGTGATCTTGTCGCAGTTGGAGATGCACACCAGAGCGTCGGCACAGTGGGCATTGACCATGTACTCGACCGAGTCGGCGATCAGGTCGCGGCTGGGCAGCGAATACAGCATGCCGTCGTGGCCCATGGCGATGCCGTCGTCCACGGCAATGGTGTTGAATTCCTTGGCCACGCCGCCCGCGGCCTCGATCTCGCGCGCCACCAGCTGACCCAGGTCCTTCAGGTGCACGTGGCCGGGCACGAACTGGGTGAAGGAATTGGCAATGGCGATGATGGGCTTGTCAAAGTCGCCATCTTTCATGCCGGTGGCACGCCACAGGGCGCGTGCACCGGCCATGTTGCGGCCGCCGGTGGAGGTTTTGGAGCGGTATGCGGGCATGGGGGATATCGGTGTGTAAGACGGAAATGATCCATTATGTCCCAGCCGCCACCGTACGGCGGAGCGGCAAACCGGCACAGGACGCACCAATGCTTCGCATTTGGCGCAAAAATGGCGACCGCCACACCCGAGCATTTCACAGACCCCAACCATGCGTGTACTTGTTGTTGAAGATGATCCCGCCCTGCGACTGGGCATAAGCCGCATGCTGCAGGCCGAAGGCTGGCAGGTCGACGCCGTCACCGATGGCGAATACGCTCTTTCCGCAACGGCAACGCAGGACTATGACGCGGCCGTGCTGGACCTGGGCCTGCCCCGACGCGGCGGCCTGGAGGTGCTCTCGCGCTGGCGCAGCCTGGGCAAGGACCTGGCGGTGCTCATACTCACCGCCAATGACGGGCTGACCAGCCGCCTGCAGGGGCTGAACAACGGCGCCGACGACTATCTGGCCAAGCCCTTCGAGCCCGAGGAGCTGGTGGCCCGCCTCAGGGCCGTCACGCGCCGGCGCAGCGGCAATGCCAGCAATCTGCTGAGCCTGGGCAACCTGCGCTTCAACACCGACACCAAGGAGCTGTACTTCGGCCAGGAGCGGCTGGCGCTGAGCCCGCGCGAGGCGGCGCTGCTGGAGCTGCTGATGTCCTCGCACGGCAGCGCCGTGCCCAAGTCCCGCATCATCTCGGCCATGTCGAGCTGGGAGAGCAACTTCAGCGCCAACTCGGTGGAAATCTACATCCTCAAGCTGCGCCGCAAGCTGGCGCCCGCTGGGGTGAACATCGTCACGCTGCGCGGCGTGGGCTACGCACTGGAGCTGCTGTGAGCGCGCGCGGCCACCGTCTGAACCTGAATCCCCTGGGCTGGATCAGACCCAGCCTGCTCAAGCAGCTGATGCTGCCCGTGGTCTCGCTGTGGGTGGCCTGCGCGGTGCTGGCCACCGGCGCCGCCTACCTGCTGGCCGGGCGCAGCACCAGCACCTCGTTCGACCGGCTGCTGGCCGACGACGCCCAGGCCCTGTCGGCACAACTGCGCTGGAACGAGGGCATCGCCAGCTTCGCGGCCAGCAAGGAGACGGCCGACTCCCTGGTGTTCGACTCGCTGTCGCTGAGCCACTATTCGGTGCACACCGAAAGCGGTCGCAAGCTGGTCGGCGATCTGCAGCTGGATATCCCTGATATCGAGCTGCGCCATGAACGACAGGCCATCTTCTTTGACCACCTCAGCCGCCATGGCACGCCGCTGAGAGTCGTGGCCCAGCGCCTTCAGCCCGCCGCCGGCGACGAAGCTGTCTGGGTCATCGTGGCCGAGTCCAAGGAAAAGCGCCGCCAGGTCAAGGACGAGATCGCCACGGCCATTTTTTTGCCGGCCCTGCTGGCCGGCTTCCTCATCATTCCGCTGTTCTACTACAGCATCCGCCACGCCCTGTCGCCCGCTCGCCAGCTCAGCGCTCTGGTCGTGGCGCATGGCGACGACAATCTATCGCCCCTGCCCGTGGAGCAGGTGCCTCAGGAGCTGCGCGAGCTGGTGGCGCATACCAACTCCCTGCTGCAGCGGCTGCAGGCCTCGGTTACCGAGCAGCGCCGTTTCATCGCCGATGCCGCCCACCAGTTGCAGACACCCATGGCCGGCATACGCCTGCTGGTCGGCGACATGCGGCGCATACAGAAAGCCGACCCGCTGCAGCCCATGGATGCGGAGGTACTGGCCCAGCTCGACGAGGTCGCCACCCGCGGCGCGCGCCTGGTCAAGCAGCTGCTGGCCTATGCGCGCGTGGCCGAGGATTCTGCCGCCGAGCCCGAGCGCTTCGATGCCGTGGAAGCCGTGCTGGAGCCGGCACCGCGCTGGCGCGGCCATGCCGAGGCTGCGGGCAAGACCTTGACGGTTGAGAACCATGTCGATCCGCGCCAGGAATTCTTTCTGCAGGGCTCGCCCATCTTGCTGGGCGAGGTCATCTCCAACCTGCTGGACAACGCCATACGCTACGGCGGCACGCATATAGCGCTGCTGCTGCACCACCATGAGCACCACCTGATCGTGCAGGTGCAGGACGACGGCCCGCCGCTGGATGCCCAGTCGCGCGAGAAGCTGCTGCTGCCGTTCTGGCGCGGCGACCACGGCATACCGGAAGGCTCGGGGCTGGGGCTGTCGATTGCCCAGCGCATCGTGGAGCGCCTGGGCGGCAGGTTCGCACTGCTCCACAAGCCGGGACTAGGGGCCTGCTTTGAGATCACCCTGCCCTGCGAGGTCCAGCGGCTGGAAATCGACGCCGCAGGCGACGACGAGAACGGGATGTCAAGCTGATGTAAAGCTTGCCGGGCTTATGTTCGGCTGCACAGCAGTTGGACTACGTCTGCAAGACGGGTCCAGCCGCTCTCCGAGCAGCTTGAACTCAAGGATGGCCCAACATGTCCGCCCCAGTCCCTCAAAGTATTTCGCCTAAAAAGCGCACCACCATCATCGCGGCCGTGGCACTCGCCTGCGTGGCCCTCGTGGGCGGCATCATCTATGCCGGCTCGCACAATGCACAGGCCGAAGAAACGCCGGTCGAGTCCATATCCGGCAAGGTCGACAAAGGCATGGTCCGCATCCAGCCCGACCAGCTGGCCAGCTTCGACGTGGGCCACCCCGAGACCCATGCCTTCACCAATGTGCGCCACTCCATCGGCGCCATCGACTTCAACCAGGACCGCACCAGCAAGGTGTTCTCGCCCTATCAGGGGCGCGTCTCGCAGGTGCTGGTCAAGGCCGGTGACGATGTGAAGGCCGGTCAGGTGCTCTACACGGTGGCCGTGCCCGACATGGCCCAGGCCGCATCCACGCTGATCTCGGCCAGCGCCACGCTGCACAATGCCAATGAGACGCTGCGGCGCGCCGAAACACTGGCCAAGGACAACAGCATTCCCCAGAAGGAATACCTGCAGGCCCAGGCGGATCAGCAAAGCGCCAAGGCCGCCTACGATGCGGCACGGCAGAATCTGCGCCTGTTCGATCTGAGCGAGGCCGATGTCAGCAGGATCGAGCGCGATCGCAAGATCGGCCTCGAATTCGCGGTCAAGAGCCCTATTGCGGGCCGCGTCACGCAGCGTGCGGCCCAGCCCGGACAGCTGGTGCAGCCCGGCACGGACCCCGCGCCCATGGTGATCTCCGACATGCGCACGCTGTGGATGGTGGCCAGCGTGCCCGAATCGGAATTCAGCCAGTACCGCCTCGGCCAGCCGGTGCAGGTGCATGTGTCGGCCTGGCCCGGCAAGAGCTTCGAAGGCAAGGTCTCCTATGTGGGCGACAGCGTGGACGCCGACAGCCGGCGCTTCGTGGTGCGCGCCGAGGTGGCCGATCCCGAGCATGTGCTGCGTCCCCAGATGACGGCGGACTTCAACATCACCGTGGCGGCCGCCGAAGACAGTCTGGCCGTTCCGGCCCAGGCCGTGGTGCGTGAAGGCAGCGGCCGCGACGTGGTCTGGCTGGCCATGGGCAAGGATGCCAAGGGCCCGCTGTTCACCAAGGCCACCGTGGTGCGCGGCAAGACCGCCGACGGCTGGGTGCAGATTCAGCAGGGCCTCAATAGCAGCCAACTGATTGCGCGCCGCAATGCGCTGTTCCTGAGCAGTCTGTACGAAACCGAAGCCCAGTAAAGCTGCGTCCGATTCAGGAGTATTGCCGTGTTCAGACCTTTGCTGGCCTTTGTACTGTCGCGCCGCCCCATTGTCTTGCTGGCCCTGCTGGCATTCATGGGAGCCGGCCTGTTTGCCTTCTCCAAGCTCAATGTGGAGGCCTATCCCAACCCCGCACCCGTGATTCTCGAAATCACGGCTCAGGCCCCCGGCCTGTCCGCCGAGGAAATGGAGCGCTATTACACGCGCCCCATGGAAATCGGACTCGCCACCACGCCCAATGTGGACAACATCCGCTCCACCTCGTTCTATGGGCTCTCGTTCGTGCGCGTCACTTTCAAATACGGCACGGACTACTATTTCGCGCTCTCGCAGGTCGCCAACAATCTGCAGGCCAATGTGAACCTGCCCAATGGCGTACAGCCGCAGATCCAGGCTTCGAGCCTGGTCGGCGAAATCCTGCGCTACCAGGTCAGGGGACCGTCCAATTACAGCCTGACCGATCTGCGCACGCTGCAGAACTGGGTGATTGAAAAACGCCTGCTGACCGTACCCGGCGTGGTGCAGGTCGTGACCTGGGGCGGCACGACCAAGGAATACCATGTCGATGCCGATCCCAAGCGCCTGGAGGCCTATGGCATCACGCTCAAGAATCTGCTGGATTCGATAGGCAACGCCAACCTCAACGTGGGCGGCCGCGCGATCAGCGTGGGCGACCAGTCGGTGAACATCCGCGGTCTGGGCCTAGTCAACAACCTGGACGATATCGCCAACATCGTCGTGGGCCAGAAGAACGGCCTGCCCGTGCAGATCAAGGACGTGGCGGCCATCAAGGAAGGCACGGTTCCGCGCCTGGGCGAAGCCGGCCGCGACAAGCAGGACGATGTGGTCACCGGCGTGGTGATCATGAACCGCACACTGCACACCAGCGATGTGATCGGCAAGGTCAAGGCGGCCGTGGAGAAGATCAACTCCGACGGCACCCTGCCCGCGGGCGTCAAGCTCGAGCCCTATTACGACCGCGCGGTGCTGGTCGGCGTGACCACCCATACCGTGCTGCACAACCTGATCTTCGGCTGCCTGCTGGTGTTCTTCATCCAGTGGGTCTTTCTCGGCGATCTGCGCAGCGCCGTCATCGTCAGCGTCAACATCCCGTTTGCGCTGTTCTTCAGCATCATGATGCTGGTGCTCACGGGCGAGTCGGCGAATCTGCTGTCGCTGGGCGCGGTGGACTTCGGCATCATCGTGGATGCGGCCGTGATTCTCGTGGAGAACGTCTTCCGCAACTTCCAGCGCCCCATTGCCATACGCGCGGCCATGCTGCGCTCCATGTCCAAGGGGTCGGACGGTGGCCGCACCCAGCCCGGTGACGGCTGGACCACGCGGCTGCGCATGATCTATCTGAGCGCCACCCAGGTGGACAACTCCGTGCTGTTCTCCACCTTCATCACGATCGCCGCGTTCACGCCGCTGTTTGCGATGCAGGGTGTGGAAGGCCAGATCTTCGGCCCCATGGCGCGCACCTATGGCTATGCACTGGCCGGCGCGCTGATCGCCACCTTCACCATCACCCCGGTGCTGGCCAGCTATCTGCTGCCGGCCAAGGTGGAAGAGAAGGAAACCTTCGTCGTCCGGGCTATTCACCGCGTCTACGAACCCGCGCTGGACTGGGTGCTGAAGAACACGCGCCTGGTGCTGGCCGGCGGTGCGCTGGCACTGGCCGGCGGCGCCATGATGGCCATGCATCTGGGCAGCGAGTTCCTGCCGGCCCTGGAAGAAGGCAATCTGTGGATCCGCGCCTCCATGCCGCCCACGATCTCGCTGGAGGCCGGGCGCGACAAGACCAACCGCATGCGCAGAATCATCGACGAGTACCCTGAGGTGGTCTCCGTGGTCTCGCAGCACGGCCGCCCCGACGACGGCAGCGATGCCTCGGGCTTCAACAACGTGGAGCTGTTCGCACCGCTGCAGCCCTTCGAGAAATGGCGCCCGGGCATGACCAAGGCCCGCCTGATCAACGAGCTGCAGGCCAAGTTTGCGGCCGAGTTCCCCGGCGTGAGCTTCAACTTCTCGCAGTACATCCAGGACAATGTTCAGGAAGGTCTGTCGGGGGTGAAGGGCGCCAACTCGGTGAAGATCATCGGCCCCGATCTGACCACGCTGGAAAAGCTCTCCGATCAGGTCTATGAGGTCATGAGCCATATCGACGGCGTGGCCGACCTGGGCGTATTCCACGTGCTGGGCCAGCCCAATATGAACATCCGCATCGACCGCGAGAAAGCCGCCCGCTACGGCCTCAATACCGGTGATGTGGCCAGCACCATCCAGACCGCGCTGGCCGGCACCGAGGCCACCACGGTGCTCGATGGCGAAAAGCAGTTCGGCCTGACCGTGCGCTTCAACGAGGTCAGCCGCGCCTCGCCCGAGAACGTGCGCAATCTGCGTGTGGGCTATACCACGGCCTCGGGCGGCACCTCCTATATCCCGCTGTCGGACATTGCGACGATCACGCTGGACACGGGTGCCACCTATATCTACCGCGAAAGCAACGAGCGCTACATCCCCATCAAGTTCTCGGCGCGCGGACGCGATCTGGGCAGCACCGTCAGCGAGGTGCAGCACCGCATCGCCCAGCAGGTGCAGCTGCCCCAGGGCTACCGCATCATCTATGCGGGTGAGTTCGAAGCCCTGCAGCAGGCCAAGGGCCGCATGATGATTGCCATTCCCGTGGCCTTCTGCCTGGTGTTTGCGCTGTTGTACGCGCTGTTCAACAACTTCACCTACTGCCTGCTGACCCTGGCTTCCGTGCCCTTCACCGTGATCGGCGGCATTCTGGCGCTGTATGTATCGGGTCAGGTGCTCAGCGTCTCGGCCATCATCGGCTTCATCTCGCTGCTCGGTGTCTCGGTCATGGACGGGATTCTGATCCTCAGCGTCTACAAGGACCTGCGCGCCCTGGGCCATGAACCCGCACGCGCCGTGGGCGAGGCCTACCGCAGCCGGATGCGCCCGCTGCTGATGACGGCTCTGTCGGCCTGCATCGGCCTGCTGCCCGCGGCCATCTCGCACAGCATCGGCAGCGAGGTCCAGCGCCCCCTGGCCACCGTGGTCGTGGGCGGCATGCTGATCGGGCCCTTGTTCCTGCTGCTGGTCGTGCCGGCACTGCGCCTGGTGGTGCTGCGCCGCATGAAACCCAATACACGCCGAGAAGGTCTGGGAGGCAAACGTGCGTAAACCATTCCAACAAACTAGCAAACTGCACGCCATCGGCCTGGCCGCCTGCATCACCAGCCTGCTCGCAGGCTGCGCCGCGGGGCCGGACTATGTGCGCCCCAAGGTCAATGCGCCGCAGGCGCTGACCCGCGGCCCCGTGGCCACGACGCTGCCGGGCAGCAATACCGGCGACATCAGCGCCCAGTGGTGGCAGGCCTTCGGCTCCTCCGAGCTCGATGCCATGGTGCAGGAAGCCATGGAGAAAAGCCCCACCATCGAGGCCGCCCAGGCCACTTTGCGCGCGGCCCGCCAGAACGTGGTGGCCCAGCGCGGCTATTTTCTGCCCTCGGTGCAGCTGGGCTACAACCCCTCGCGCCAGAACACGGGCCAGAGCATGTCCGCGCCACTGGAAAACGGGGACTCGCTCTACACCTATCACACGGCGCAGCTGAGCGTCTCCTACAGCCCCGACCTGTTTGGCAGCAACCGCCGTCAGGTTGAAGGTCTGCAGGCCGCCGAGGAAAACCAGCGCCTGCAGCTGCAGGCCGCACGCCTGAGCCTTGCGGCCAATCTGGTGGCAGCCGTCATCCAGGCCTCCATGCTGCAGGAACAGAGCATGCTGCTGCAACAAGCCGTGGAGGCGGCCCAGGAGCAGCTGCAGCATATGCGCAAGCAGCAGGCCAATGGTTACGCCAGCGGCATGGACGTGGCCACCCAGCAGACCCTGCTGCTGCAGCTGCAGCAGGAGCTGCCACCGCTGCAGAAATCGCTCGAGCAGACGCGCAATCTGGTGGCCACGCTCATGGCGCGCACCCCGGATAAGGCTCCGGCGCTGCTGCCCCTGTCCAGCTTCAAGCTGCCGCTGCTGCCCCAGGTCGTGCCTTCCGAGCTGGTGGAGCAGCGCCCCGACATCCGAGCGGCGGAAACCCAGGTTCAGCAGGCCAGCGCGGCCGTGGGCGTGGCCACCGCCGCCCGCCTGCCCCAGCTCAGCATTTCTGCAGCCTACGGCGGCGGCGCCACGAGTTTTTCGCGCATGTTCTCCGCGGGCAACATCACCTGGTCCGTGGGTGCCGGTCTGCTCGCTCCGATCTTCAGCGGCGGCACGCTGCTGGCGCACCAGAAGGCCGCGCAGGCGGAGCTGGAGGCCTCGGCCGCCAGCTACCAAAGCACGGTGCTGTCGGCCTTCCAGGACGTGGCCAATGCCCTGTATGCCGTGGATACGGATACCAGGGCCCTGCAGATGAGCCGTGACAGCGAAAGCGCCAGCGAGACCACCTGGAAGCTCAGCCAGTCCCAGCTCAATGCCGGCTATGCCAGCCTGCCCACGGCACTGGCCGCCAAACAGTCCTGGCTGCAGGCACGCGCCGCCAGCGTCGCGGCTCATGGCAGCCTCTATGGCGACGTGGTGGCGCTCTACCAGTCGCTGGGCGGCGGCGTGCTCAAGCCCGAGGCTGCGGCCAAGCAATAGGCCGGCCCCCTATCGGACTCCCTCTTGCCCGGCATCCGCCGGGTTTTTTTATTCAACGCCGGCGCTGGCCCGGTGTCATGGCCTGCTTCTGGCGCTCGATACGCTCTTTCTTGCGCTGCTCCATCCTCTGCGCCGCCTTGCGCTTGGTATAGCCCGAAGCATCGGCCCAGGCCCACCAGGCGGCGGCCGCCGCATAGACGCCCAGAATCGGCCACCAACTCCAGGCAGCAACGGGGCCGACCTCGGCCAGCTTCAGCAGCGACAGCAAAATTGCCAGTCCTAGCAAGTACATACCCTCTCCTTCAATTTCGCCAATATACCTTGCACATTGAGTACACAATAGGCGCTCTACAATGCGTCGAGAATTTCTCTTCCACCTAAACCCACACCCGAGAACTCATGATGAAGCAAACTCTGATCGCCTTCGCTCTGTCTGCCGCTGCCGTGGCTCCTGCCATGGCCGACCAGGCCCTGGCTCAATCCAAGAACTGCATGGCCTGCCACGCCGTGGACAAGAAGCTGGTCGGCCCCGCATTCAAGGATGTGGCTGCCAAGTACGCGGGTCAGAAGGATGCTGCCGACAAGCTCGCAGCCAAGGTGATGAAGGGTGGCTCCGGCGTCTGGGGCCCCGTGCCCATGCCCGCCAACCCTCAGGTGAACGAGGCCGAAGCCAAGAAGCTGGTGGCCTGGGTGCTGTCGCAGAAGTAATCTGTCACTGCCCTGCAGTGCAAGCTGCTAACAAGAAAACCGCATGTCAGCCATGCGGTTTTTTTGTTTTCGGGCTACCGATCTATCGGGTAACGATGGGGAAATCGGGACGGCTGGCATCAAACAGCTTCAGGAATGCCCCCAGCGCTGCACGGTCGCCCTCAATTTTCATAGCCGCTGGTGCTTGCCCTTCCTTGGCTGCTCCAGATAGCAGCTTCAAGAATGCGGGGCGGGTGAGACTCAGCGACGCATCGGCATCGTTCTGGGCGGGTCCCTGGCGAAAATGCAGCACCGCGTTCTCCAGCCAGATCACATAGCGCTCGCCCACGTCGTCCAGCGCCAGATTCATTACAAAGCGCCTGTCCGCTGCCTTGGCCGCATCGAGCCGCGTGGCCAGCACTTCGAGAAAACGCTCGGTCGGAATCTGCGCCGTCATCTCGGCCATGGCCGATACATCCCTGGACATGGCTGCCACACCCTCGCGCAACTCCAGCGCCGCCGTCAGATAGCTGTTACGCCAAGTGGCGGATTCGGCACGGTAGCCCAGTTGCTCATGGCAGCGGGCCAGCAGCTCTTTCGCCGCTGCGTTATCGGGTTCGGCAAACACCAGTTGCTGCAGCAGCTCCACCGCCCAGCGATAGTCTCCCTGCCCGGCCGCTGCGCGGCCCTGCTCCAGCCCCCTGGCGGTACCGCCCAACGCCGCCACATATTTCTGCGCCTTGAGCCCCGGCGGCAGCGGGTCCAGATTGGCAGGGTTGCCATCGTAACTGCCGAGGTAGAACTGGTAGATGGCTTTGACGTTATGGCGCAGATCGCCGTAGTAGCCGCGTCCGCCCCAGAAAGCCGCCAGTGACGCTGGCAGCTTGATCTGCTCGGCAATCTCGGCAGGCTGCAGGCCCTGGTTGATAAGGCGCACCGTCTGGTCATGCATGAACTGGTAGAGATCGCGCTGACGGCTGATGAAGCTGGCGATGCGCGCCTTGCCCCAGACCGGCCAGTTGTGCTGATTGAACAGCACCTCCGCATCTCCAGCCTGCTCCAGCACCTTTTGCAGATAGGCAGACCACTGCAGGGCATCGCGCACCTTGGCGCCACGTATGGGCAGCAGATTGTGCATGGTCTGGGCCAGAATCTCGGCCCCTCCGAAGGCCTTGCGCTCAGGGATGCTGAAAGTCAGTTCGGCAGGTGCTTCGGCCCCAGGCATGTTGTGAAACACAAAGCGCACGCCGTCCAGCACGATCTCCTGATCGGCCCTGTCCACGCTGACCGTGGGCGGCAGAATCCCCGTATGGCCGCTGACCAGATTCTTGCCCAGGCCGGTGTCCACATTGCCCGTGGGCGACAGAGGCAACCGCGTGCCGAACTGGTAGATGGCGCGCCGCGCCATGGCCGCGCCCACGAGCAAGTTCTCGCTGGTGGCCTCACTCATGAAGCCTGCGGGCGCCACCACGGGTACTTTGCGCTGCGCCACTTCCGCCGGACTGATGATCCCCAATGCACCACCGAAATGGTCTGCATGGCTGTGCGTGAAGATCAGCGCCGTCACAGGCTTGTTGCCCAGATGCTGGCGTGCAAATGCCATGGCGGCCGCAGCAATCTCGCGGCTGGTCAGCGCATCCACCACAATCCAGCCCGTCCTGCCTTCGACCAAGGTGATATTGCCCATGTCAAAGCCGCGCAGCTGGTAGATACCGTCGCTGACCTTGAACAGCCCCGCCTGGACATTGAGCCGGGCATGGCGCCAAAGGCTGGGGTTGACACTGTCGGGCGCGGTGCCCTGCACAAAATCAAAGGCCGCAAAATCCTTGAGCACGCGACCGTCGGCGCCCCGAATCTGGCCTGTGGGCCGGGCCATCAGGCCTCGCTGCGCATCTTCGCGATCCTGAGCATCGTCAGGCGGCAGGCTTTGCGCAAAAGCGGCCAGCATCTCGCGCGTGGCACTGCTGACCTGGCCTGCCTGCAGCGCACCTGCGTTTTGCGGAACGGCAGAAGGTGCTGCGCAGCCAGCCAGCACGCCAGCGGCAAGCAATGCGGCAACACCGGCTTTGGGGGTGAGCCGAAATTCCATATATGTCTCCTTTTGTTATAGCGGTCAGCGCCTGATGGATCTGCGTCAGAGCCCAAAAAGGCTTCGACTCCACCGAGGCTGCTGTCACATTCTGGGCAGCGCTGTGCAGTGCGTCCAATGCATAGTCTGTGCAATTTCAATGCATTGAACTCATTGCCATGGACATACGCCGACTGCAGCATCTGGTCATGCTGGCCGACAAGGCCAATTACGCCCGTGCGGCCGAACAGCTGCATCTGAGCCAGCCAGCACTGACACGCAGCGTGCAGGCTGCAGAGGAAGAATTTGCGATGAAGCTCTTCGAGCGCGGCGCAGGAGGGATTCGCCCCACGGCGGCCGGCCAGTTTGTGCTGGAGCGCGCCCGTGAGCTGCTGCGTCAAAGCCGCAGTCTGCAGCGTGATGTGCAGCTCTACCGAGATCGACAGATGGGTGACACGGCCTGCGGCTTTGGCCCGTTTCCGGCCCAGTTTCTGCTGCCGCCGCTGCTGCAGCAGGCCCGCAAAGCCTTTGCCGCGGTACATGTGCGCGCCATCATGGGGAACTGGCAGCAACTGCTGCAGCGCCTCAAGGACGACGAGATCGAATTCTTTGTGGCCGAGACCCGCGAGCTGCCCGCTGGCAGCGACTGTACGGTGTGCGCCCTGCCCGCCCAGCCCGGCGGTCTCTATGTGCGAAGCGGCCACCCGCTGCTGCAGTCTGCGCAAACCGATTTCACGCTGACCCAGCTGCATGCCCATGGCCTGGCTGCCGTGCGCCTGCCTCAGTCCGTGCGCGAGGCCTTATGCACCCAGTTGCAGCTGCGCCATGACAAGAATCTGCTGGCCGTGGAATGCGACGATGTCAACAGTCTGATCCAGCTGACGCTGCACACCGATACCGTGCTGGCCGCCATCGAACCTGCAGTGCGTCCCTGGTTGCAAAGCGGGCAGTTGCAGGCCGTGAGGGCGCGGCAGGTGCCTGCCATGACATCGAGCTATGGCGTGGTCTGGCAGCGCGGACGCAGTCTTTCTCCCATGGCACAGTGGCTGCTGCAGCAGGTTTGCGAGCTGGCCGCGCAGGCATGAAAAAAGGCCCCTAAGGGCCTTTTCTGGATTCACAGCCTGGGCTTGTGAATTACGCGTCACGCGAAGCACGCTTGCGGTCATGCTCCTTGAGGAAGCGCTTGCGCACGCGCAGGCTCACGGGCGTGATTTCCAGCAGCTCGTCGTCTTCGATGAATTCCACACCGTATTCCAGCGACAGCTCGATGGGAGGCGTGATCTTGATCGCGTCTTCCTTGCCGCTCACGCGGAAGTTGGTCAGCTGCTTGGTACGGGTGGCGTTCACCACCAGATCGTTGTCGCGGCTGTGGATGCCGATGATCATGCCTTCGTACACGGGGTCGCCGGCCTTCACGAACATGCGGCCGCGGTCGTCCAGCTTGCCCAGGGCGTAGGTGAAGATTTCACCGTCGTCCATGGAGATCAGCACGCCGTTCTTGCGGCCGCCGATGTCGCCCTTGTGCGGCTCGTAGCTGTCGAAGATGTTGGCGATCAGGCCGGAACCGCGGGTCAGGTTCAGGAATTCGTTGGTGAAACCGATCAGGCCACGGGCCGGGATGCGGTATTCCAGACGCACGCGACCGCGGCCATCGGGCTCCATGTTCACCAGCTCGCCCTTGCGCTCGCCCAGTGCCTGCATCACGCCGCCCTGGTGGCCTTCTTCGATGTCGGCAGTCACCAGCTCGATAGGCTCGTGCTTCACGCCGTCGATCATCTGCATCACCACGCGGGGCTTGGACACGGCCAGCTCGTAGCCTTCGCGGCGCATTTCTTCCAGCAGAATGGTCAGGTGCAGTTCACCGCGGCCCGACACTTCAAAGATACCATCTTCGTCGGTTTCCTTGACGCGCAGAGCCACGTTGGAGCGCAGTTCCTTTTGCAGGCGGTCCCAGATCTGGCGGCTGGTCACGAACTTGCCTTCGCGGCCTGCCAGGGGCGAGGTGTTCACGCAGAAGTTCATGGTCAGCGTGGGCTCGTCGATCTTGAGCATGGGCAGCGGTGCGGGATTGGCGGGATCGGTGACGGTCTCGCCGATACCGATGTTTTCGATACCGCTGATCAGCACGATCTCGGAAGGGCCGGCTTCGGTGGCCTGCACGCGATCCAGGCCCTGGAAGGTGTGGATCTGGTTGATCTTGCCGCTGTAGCTCTTGCCATCGGGGCCGGCCATGACCAGCACGTTCTGGCCGGCCTTGAGCGTACCCTGGGTGATGCGGCCCACGCCGATACGACCCACGAAGGTGGAGTAGTCCAGTGCGGAGACCTGCATCTGCAGGGGAGCATTTTCATCGCCCTTCACGGAAGGCACATGCTCCAGGATGGTGTCGAACAGGGCCGACATGTCCTCGCCCCACTTGGCACCGGGCTCGCCCTCTTCCTTGGAGGACCAGCCGTTGATGCCGGAAGCGTAGACCACGGGGAAGTCCAGCTGCTCGTCGGTGGCGCCCAGCTTGTCGAACAGGTCGAAAGCGGCGTTGATCACCTTGTCGGGGTTGGCGCCGGGCTTGTCCACCTTGTTCACCACCACGATGGGGCGCAGGCCCAGGGCCAGGGCCTTCTTGGTCACGAAGCGCGTCTGGGGCATGGGGCCTTCCTGCGCGTCGATCAGCAGCACCACGCCGTCCACCATGGACAGGGCGCGTTCCACTTCACCGCCGAAGTCCGCGTGGCCCGGTGTGTCGAGAATATTGATGTGGGTGTCCTTCCAGGACACGGCGCAGTTCTTGGCCAGAATCGTGATGCCGCGCTCGCGTTCGATGGCGTGGTTGTCCATCACGGTGTCGACGACTTTTTCATGCTCGGCAAAAGTGCCGGACTGGCGCAGCAGCTGGTCCACCATGGTGGTCTTGCCGTGGTCAACGTGCGCAATGATCGCAATGTTGCGGATTTGTTTGCTCATAATGTTTCCAAAATGCCGCTTGCTTGTGGACGCGGCGTTCCTTCCAAAATCTGTTGAATTTCCAGCGGACTGAGCAGGCGCTCGGGAATCAGCTCCCCGCGCACCACACGGCCTACCCCCAAAAGGGCATGCGGGCGCTCACCATACACCGCCACGGCCGGGGCATCGGCCCAAGACCCTCGGCGGCGCAGGCCTGATAGAAAGCGTCCTGCATCCTGTTCACCCAAGGTGACGACGGCATGACGGTGCAGCAGAGCATCCACGGGCTGAACCTGCGCAAGGCGCTGCTCGTCGCTCATGGCCTCCAGCGCCTCCAGCGTCACGCAGCGCGAGACCTCGATGCCGCCGGTTTCCACCCGGCGCAGAAAACGCAAATGGGCGCCACAGCCCAAGGCCTCGCCCACGTCTTCGCCCAAGGTGCGGATATAAGTGCCTTTGCTGCAGGTCACCCTCATCCTGATAGCAGGATGCCCTTGATCGTCCTGCACCAGAGCCAGATTCAAGGCATGAATCGTGACATCGCGGGCCGGACGCTCGACCTCCACGCCCGCGCGGGCGTATTCGTAGAGCGCCTTGCCGTCTTTTTTCAGCGCGCTGTGCATGGGCGGCACCTGCTTGATGTCGCCGGTGAACTGTGCCTGCACCTCGGCCAGACGCTGGTGCGTGATGGCAGCCAGGTCCACGGTCCGCTCCAGCACCACATCGCCCTCGGCATCGGCCGTGGTCGTGGTCTGGCCCAGACGGGCAATGGCTTCGTAGGTTTTTTCAGCTTCCAGCTGAAGCTGACTGAATTTGGTCGCAGCGCCAAAGCACAGCGGCAGCACGCCGCTGGCCAGCGGGTCAAGCGTGCCCGTATGCCCGGCCTTTTCGGCGCGCAGCAGCCACTTGACCTTCTGCAGGATATCGTTGCTGGACCATCCCAGCGGTTTATCGAGCAGCAACACCCCATGCACAGGGCGCCGCTGCACCCGGGTGCGAGGGGCGTTCATGTGCTTACTCTTCTTCGGGACCGCGCGACGCCACTGCCTTGGCGATCAAGGCGTTCATGTCGGCAGCGCGTTCCGTCGTGCGGTCATAGATGAAATGCAGCGTGGGCACGGTGTGAATGTGCAAACGCTTGAACAGGCCGTTGCGCAGAAAGCCTGCGGCCTGGTTGAGTGCTTCCAGCGTCGCTTCGGGATCGCCCACCAGCACGCTGAAGAACACCTTGGCGTGGGCATAGTCGGGAGTCACCTCCACGCCTTGCAGCGTGACCATGCCGACGCGCGGGTCCTTCAACTCGCGGGCGATCAGCTCCGACAGATCGCGCTGGATCTGGTCGGAGACTTTGAAGCTGCGGTTGGGCGCAGCAGATTTCTTTCGAGTTGCCATCGGAAATTACAGCGTACGAGCGATTTCCTTGATCTCGAAGACTTCCAGCATGTCGCCTTCTTTGATGTCGTTGTAGTTGCGCAGCTTGATACCGCACTCGAAGCCTTCCTTGACTTCCTTGACATCGTCCTTCATGCGGCGCAGCGACTCGATTTCGCCCGTGTAGATGACCACATTGTCGCGCAGCAGGCGGAAATGTGCACTGCGGGTGACATGGCCCTGGGTGATGTAGGAACCAGCGATCGTACCGATCTTGGTGGCCACGAACACGGTGCGGATCTCGGCCATGCCGATGATCTCTTCGCGCTTCTCGGGCGCCAGCATGCCGGACATCGCCGCCTTCACCTCATCCACGGCGTCGTAGATGATGTTGTAGTAGCGGATATCCACGTCGTTGCCTTCGGCCGTCTTGCGGGCCTGGGCGTCTGCACGCACGTTGAAGCCGATGATGATGGCCTTGGAAGCCAGCGCCAAGTTGACGTCGGATTCCGAGATACCACCCACGCCGGAGTACACCAGCTGGACCTTGATCTCGTCGGTCGACAGCTTGAGCAGCGAAGCGGCCAGAGCTTCCTGCGAGCCTTGCATGTCGGCCTTGATGATGATGGGCAGGGTCTGCACATCGCCAGCGGACATCTCGGCAAACATATTCTCCAGCTTGGCGGCTTGCTGCTTGGCCAGCTTGGTGTTGCGGAACTTGCCGGCACGGTAGGTCGCGATTTCGCGGGCACGGCGTTCGTCGCTCAGCACCATGAAATCGTCGCCGGCCTGAGGCACTTCGTTGAGGCCCTGGATCTCGACGGGAATTGACGGGCCGGCTTCCTTGGCCTGCTTGCCGTCTTCGTCCAGCATGGCGCGCACGCGGCCATAGGTCTGGCCGGCCAGCACGATATCGCCCACCTTCAGCGTACCGGACTGCACCAGCACCGTGGCCACGGTACCGCGGCCCTTGTCCAGCTGGGCTTCGATCACGATACCCTTGGCGGCGGCATCCACAGGCGCCTTGAGCTCCAGCACTTCGGCCTGCAGCAACACCTGCTCCAGCAGCTCGTCAATGCCCTGGCCGGTTTTGGAGGACACGGCGATGAACGGAGAGTCGCCGCCGTATTCTTCGGGCAGCACCTCTTCCACCACCAGCTCCTGCTTGACGCGGTCGGGGTTGGCATCGGGCTTGTCGGCCTTGGTGATAGCCACCACGATGGGAACACCAGCCGCCTTGGCGTGCTTGATGGCTTCCTTGGTCTGGGGCATCACACCGTCATCGGCAGCGGCCACCAGAATCACGATGTCGGTGGACTTGGCGCCGCGGGCACGCATGGCCGTGAAGGCCTCGTGACCGGGAGTGTCCAGGAAAGTGACGATGCCGCGCGGCGTGTTCACATGGTAGGCACCGATGTGCTGGGTAATGCCACCGGCTTCGCCCGCTGCCACCTTGGTGCGGCGGATGTAGTCCAGCAGCGAGGTCTTGCCGTGGTCCACGTGACCCATGACGGTCACCACGGGAGCACGCGGCAGCTGCTCGGCTTCGGAGTTGGAGACTTCCTCGGCCGTGAAGGCTTCGGGATCGTCCAGCGCAGCCACCTTGGCGGTGTGGCCCATTTCTTCCACCACGATCATGGCGGTGTCCTGGTCCAGCGGCTGGTTGATGGTGACCATCTGGCCCATCTTCATCAGCACCTTGATGAGCTCCGAAGCCTTGATGGCCATCTTGTGGGCCAGTTCGGCCACGGTGATGGTCTCGGGCACGGAGATCTCCAGCTGGCGGAACTCGGGAGCCTGCTGCTGGTGCTGCTCGTTGCGATCACTGCCGCGACGGCCGCCGCGCGGACCACCGCGCCAATTGGAACGCCCCACACCACCCGAGCTGTCGCCACGGGTCTTGATTTCCTTCTTCTTGCCGGCGCTGTCGTTGGACCAGCTCGAAGACAGCTTGGCGGACTTGACTTCCTTGCCAGGACGGGCACCGCCGCCGCCGGCGTTGGCAGCGCCGGCGCTGCCTGCGGGCTTGTTGCCATCCTTGGCTACAGCAGGCTTCTTGGCATCCGCCGTTGCCGGAACAGCCTTCTTGGGCTCCTCGGGCTTCTTGGCAACCAGCACCTTCTTGGGCGCGGCCATCATGGCGCGGATGGCTTCCGCTTCGGCCAGGGCCTTGCGGCGGCGCTCGTCCAGATCCTTGGCGCGGCTGGCTTCTTCAGCAGCCTTGGCCTGGGATTCGGCTTCCGCCTTGGCGCGGGCCTCGGCCTGGGCTGCAGCACGTGCAGCAGCTCCTGCGGCGTGCTCGCGCTTTTCCTCTTCCTTTGCCGCCTTGGCTTCAGCCACCTTGGCGACCTCCGCGGCTGCATAAGCTGCAGCACGTTCTTCGGCTTCGCGCTCGCGGCGCTCGCGCTCTTCGCGCTCTTGACGTTCCTTGGCCAATTCTTCTTCCTGATGGCGCAACTGCTCAACCTGATGGCGAGCTTCTTCTTCACGACGTGCCAGCTCCTGAGCTGTGGCACGTTCCTGCACTGCCTTGGCCATGCTTTCGGCATTGGCCTGGGCTTCAGCGGGTGTGTCTTCCCGCTTCACGAAGGTGCGCTTCTTGCGCACTTCCACCTGAATCGTACGGGCGCGGCCCGAGGAGTCCGCCTGCTTGATCTCGCTGGTGGACTTCTTGGTCAGTGTGATCTTCTTAGCCGCACTGCCATGGCTGGCCTGCAGGTGGCTCAGCAAACGCTGCTTGTCACCCTCGGTCAGCGCATCGGCAGTGCTGACCTTGTCCACCCCGGCCGCCTTGAGCTGCTGCAGCAAGGTATCAGGGGTCGTGTTGCGCTCTTTCGCAAATTCTGCAACCGTATTACTCGACATAAATGCTCTGAACCTCCCTGACCTTACTCTTGCCCATCGGTAAACCAGTGCTCACGCGCCTTCATGATCAAGGCCTTGGCCTCTTCGGCGGTCTGACCGGTAATTTCGGTCAGCTCGTCGATGGCCAGATCGGCCAGATCGTCACGGGTGTGCACGCCGGCCTGGGCCAGCTTGTCCACCAGCTCGGACGTGATGCCGTCCAGCGACAGCAGATCCTCGGATGCCTTGCTCACATTCTCTTCGCGAGCAATTTCCTCACTCAGCAATGCATCCTTGGCGCGGCTGCGCAGCTCGTTCACCGTCTCTTCATCGAAGGATTCGATTTCAAGCATTTCCTGCAGCGGCACATAGGCCACTTCTTCCAGGGTCTCGAAACCTTCTTCGATCAGGATGTTGGCGATTTCCTCGTCCACATCCAGCTTTTCCATGAACAGCTTGCGCGAGCCAGCCGACTCGTCGGCCTGCTTCTGCGCAGACTCGGCAGCGTCCATGATGTTGATTTTCCAGCCCGTCAGCTCGGAGGCCAGACGCACATTCTGACCGCCGCGGCCGATGGCAATGGCCAGGTTTTCCTCGTCCACCACCACGTCCATGGCGTGCTTTTCCTCGTCCACCACGATGGAAGAGACATTGGCAGGAGCCAGGGCACCAATCACGAACTGGGCGGGGTCCTCGGACCACAGCACGATGTCCACACGCTCGCCGGCCAGCTCATTGGTCACGGCGTTGACACGCGTGCCGCGCACACCCACGCAGGTGCCGATAGGATCCACGCGCTTGTCGTGGCTCAGCACGGCGATCTTGGCGCGGCTGCCGGCATCGCGAGCGCAGCTCTTGATTTCCAGCAGGCCTTGCTCGATTTCGGGCACTTCATTGCGGAACAGTTCCACCATGAACTCAGGAGCCGAACGCGACAGGATGATGGGAGCGCCGCGCAGCGTGGCGTCCACTTCCATGATCATGGCGCGCACACGGTCACCATTGCGCAGATTTTCCTTGGGGATCATCTCGCCGCGCTTGAGGCGGCCTTCCACACGACCGGATTCGACAATGATGTCGCCCTTGTCCATGCGCTTGACCGTGCCGGTGAAGATCTTCTCGCCGCGGGCCAGGAATTCGTTGAGCAGCATTTCGCGCTCGGCGTCCCGAATCTTCTGCAGGATGACCTGCTTGGCCGCCATGGCACCGATGCGGCCGATGGGCAGGGATTCGATTTGCTCTTCGATGAATTCCCCCACCTGAATGCCGGGCACGCGCTCTTCCGCGTCCATCAGCATTTCTTCGGCATCGGGATTTTGCAGGCCGGCGTCGTCGGACACGACCACCCAGCGACGGAAGGTGTCGTAGTCGCCGCTTTCGCGATCGATGGACACGCGGATGTCTACTTCACCTTGGTACAGCTTCTTGGTGGCCTGTGCCAGCGCGGATTCCACGGCACCAAACACCACATCGCGTTCCACGTTCTTTTCACGCGAAATGGCTTCAACCAACATCAACAGTTCGCGATTCATGCGACGACTCTCCTATTTCAATCACACAAAGAGGACCACAGCTTTTCGCCTCTTTGCCCCAACGATTCAAACGCTGCGACGGCCTCACTCGGGCTTGGCCGCACGTCCTTTGAAATTCACAATCGGTGCCAGACGGATTTCTCGCAACTCGTCCAGCGTAAAGCCCAGTGCATGCAGCGGAGCGGGCTCGCGCTTCTTGCTCACGCGCACCCCGGGTTTGACCGGTGGCTCATCGCTCCAGACGACCTGCCAACCGCCGCCCTCCGCACGCTCCAGCGTGCCCCGAAACTTCTTGCGATTGGCATTGATCTTCTCGCCGCCGGCCGCCCCGATGGGCTCCTTGAGCGTGAGGTCCACCATTTCGCCTTCAAAGCGGATGAAATCCTGTTCGTGACGCAAAAGTCGGTCAATCCCTGGAGAGGAAATCTCCAGTCGGGCATAGTCCACGCCATCGACTTCCAGCGCAAACTGCAGCTGACGTGTGACCTTCTCGCAATCTTCCACTGTCACGAACTGTGCGGGGGGCATCCCCTCGGGCAGCTCAGGCGCACCTTCCTCCGGCGCCTGCCAAGGCAAATCAATCGTGATGCGCAGCAGGCCTCCTGCCGAGCGTTCAATTTCAACCAGGTCATAGCCCAGACCCGTCACGGTTTGTTCAACGATTTGCTGTAATGCCACGTGTATTCAGTTCAGTCCCGAAAAATCCGCCAAATCAGGCTCTTAGCGCTGCAAACAGCAGGCCCGGCCGTGATTTGCCCAAAAAAAACGGGCGGTGTGTACCCGCCCGTTTGGTCGTGAAGCCGCAATTGTAGCCGCAAACCGTTGTTTTCGCAAAAAGCGCCTCTCATAAAATAGCGCTCAGCGCAAGACTTCCTGCAAGTCATCGGCCTGTAACAGGCGTTGCAGCAAATCCTGGGCCTCCTGCACATCGGCAGGCTTTGCGGCCGCGTCCTGAGGCAGCGACTGCAGCATGCGCGCCAAGACAGCGGTCTGCGGCAGCACCGGCCCCAGAAACCTGGCCCGCTGCCCCTCGGCCACCAGCACCGTGGGAAAGGTCTCCACATCCAGATCGCCGGCCACGTCCTCGCGGTCTTCCACATCCAGCCAGACAAAGCGCATCTGCGGAAACTGGGCCGCCAGCTGCTCAAAAGGCTGCTGGTATTCCTTGCAGGTGCCGCACCAGGCCGCACACAGGCAAACCACCAACCACTCATCCGCCTTGTTCATTTCTTGCTTCATCTCTTAGCCCCATCGGGCTGACACCTGCCAGCCCAGCCGAATCGGGCGGCAGCAATGGTAGCGCCTTATTGCCAATCCGGCTTTGACAGTGCTTGATCACGCACAACACCGGCTCTTGAAGCGACACGCCGGAGCCCCTATTCTTTTCTATAGTGGCGGATGAAAGCGCCGCGCGACCGTACCGGCAATCCGCCGTTCTGGCTTGATGATGGGTGAATCCATGGACTACAAGGACTACTACAAGATACTTGGGGTGGACAAGAGTGCTTCGGCCGACGATATCAAGAAGGCCTACCGCAAGCTCGCCCGCAAATACCACCCCGACATCAGCAAGGAAAAAAATGCGCCCCAGCGCATGGCCGAGCTCAACGAGGCCAACACCGTGCTCTCTGACCCCGAAAAACGGGCGGCCTACGACAGCATGGGGGATGCCGCAGCCACAGACTCGGGCGGCTTCCAGCCTCCGCCGGGCTGGGATCAGCAGGAGTTTCATTTCCGCGGCCGCGACGGCGCCGGGGGAGAGGCCGACTTCAGCGACTTTTTCTCGCAGATGTTCGGGCAGGCGGCCCACGCGCGGCGCAGCCGACCGGGCGGCACGCCGGACATGCGCGGCCAGGACCAGCACGCCAGCATAGAGCTGGACCTGGAAGACAGCTATCGCGGCGCCGTGCGTTCCCTGCACCTGCGCAGCACCGTGCTCGACGAGCAGGGCATGCCGAACTACAAGGACAAGGAGCTGCAGGTCAGCATTCCCAAGGGCGTGCGCGAGGGCCAGATGATCCGCCTGGCCGGCCAGGGTAATCCCGGCATGGGCAAGGGTGCGTCGGGAGACCTGCTGCTGGAGGTGCACTTTCGCAGCGACCCGCGCTGGTGGAGCGAAGGCAAGGACGTCTATCAGCGCGTGCCGCTGGCGCCCTGGGAAGCTGAACTCGGCGGCCCCACGCGCTTCAAGACCCTGGCCGGCGAGCTGGAGATCACCGTGCCGGCCGGCTACCGTTCGGGACGCAAGCTGCGCATCAAGGGCAAAGGCCTGCCCGCCGTGACGCCCGGCGACCTGTACCTGGTGCTGGACGTGGTGTTTCCGCCCGCCGCGACCCCCGAGCAGAAACAGGCTTATGCCGACTTCGCCAAGGCCTTCCCCGGCTTTGATGCCCGCAGCCTGAGCTGAGAGAGCGACCCATGAGCAGCAATCACTCCCCCTTCCACGAACCGGCCGAGCTGCTGGACCAGGCCTGCCTGGACCTGCAGGAGCTGGCCCGCCACTGCAGCACCAGCCAGCAATGGGTGATAGAGCATGTGCGCACCGGCGTCATCAGCTATGACAACGCGGGCAGCACCGAGGTCAGCATTGAGCAATGGCGCTTCAGCAGCCAGACCCTGGTGCGCGCCCGCCGCATCGCCCAGCTCGAGCACAGCTTTGACGCCGACCCTCAGCTGGCCGCCCTGACCACGGACCTGATAGAGGAGGTGCAGCAGCTGCGCCGCAAGCTCCAGGCCCTGCAGCGCTGATACGCAGACCAAACAAAAAGCCCTCGCACCGAGGTGACGAGGGCCTTATTCTATCGGCAAGGCCGCAGCAGCTGCGCGCATGGCGCGGCCGGCGGACCGGACCGATTAACCGTGGCGCTTGCCGGGGTTCTTCTTGGTGTGGGTGTGAGCACCGCGGGCGCGGCTCACTTGCTGGCCACGGCCGGGAGTGGGCAGGGTCACGCCGTTAGGAGTCTGAGGACGGGGAGTGGCCTTGCGGTCTGCTTCGGTAACGATCTTGTTGCCCATGTCGAATTCTCAATTGGAAGGTTGAAAAACGCCATATTAGGCCACAGCCTGAGAAATCGCGCCGGAAAAATACAAACTTTCGAGTATGGATTCGGTGTTTTCGGGCCCGGCGTCCGGGCCGCGGCCGGCGCCGCGCCGCGGATTCCATGCATTTCAGCGCTACCGCCCTTTATCTGACTGTGCCTGGCGCTATCAATTTCCTTGACTCATGGCCGCCGTGGCGCCGCCCGCGGCCTCGACCAGCTTGCGCGTATAGGCTTCGCGCGGCGCCGACAGCACGCCGTGCACGCCGCCCTGCTCCACAATCCGGCCGTCCTTCATGACCAGCACCTCATGAGCCATGGCGCGGATCACGTCCACATCGTGGGTGATCAGCAGATAGGCCAGACCGCGCTGCTGCTGCAGCCGCTGCAGCAAGGCCAGCACCTGCTGCTGGATGGTGACGTCGAGAGCGCTGGTCGGCTCGTCCAGCACCAGGATCTCGGGCTCCATGATCAGCGCGCGCGAAATCGCCAGGCGCTGACGCTGGCCGCCCGAGAATTCGTGCGGATAGCGCTGCAGCAGGCCGGGAAACTGCGCTTCGTCCATGCCCACCTCGCCCAGCATCTGGAGCACGCGCTCGCGGCGCTGCTGCGGGCTCAGCTGCGGCGCATGGATCTGCAGGCCTTCGCCCACGATCTCCTCGACCGTCAGGCGCGGCGACAGCGAGGAGAACGGGTCCTGGAACACCACCTGGATTCGGCGCCGCAGCGCCAGATTGGCCGCACTGTTGCGCATGGCCGGCGGCTGCCAGCGCTGGCCGGTCACCTGCAGCTCGCCGCCATGAGGCAGCAGGCCCAGCACGGCCTGGGCCAGCGTGGACTTGCCCGAGCCCGACTCGCCTATCACCCCCAGCGTGCGCCCGGCTTTGAGCCCCAGGTCCGCGCCCTGGACGGCCACGAACTCCCCCTTGCGGAACCAGCCGCGGATGCCGGGCAGAGGTGTGGGATAGCTCACGCGCAGCGACCTGGCCCGCACCAGCTCGGCCGCATCTGGCGCCGGCTCGGCCTCGTTCACATTGCGCACCGGCGTGCTCCCCAGCAGCTTGCGCGTGTACGGATGCTGCGGGTTCTGCATGACCTGCGCCACCGCACCCTGCTCGACCAGGCGGCCTTTCTCCATCACCGCCACCCGGTCGGCAAAGCGCCGCACCAGATGCAGATCGTGGGTGATCATGAGCACGGCCATGCCCGTCTGACGCTGGAGATCGGCCAGCAGATCCAGGATCTGGCCGCGCAAGCTCACATCCAGCGCCGTGGTCGGCTCGTCGGCCAGCAGCAGCCTGGGACGGCTGGCCAGCGCCATGGCAATCATGGCGCGCTGGCGTTGGCCGCCGCTGAGCTGGAACGCATAGGACTGTGCACGGCGCTCGGGCTCGGGGATGCCCGTGGTGGCCAGCAGCTCCACCGCCTGCTTCTGGGCCTGGGCCTTGCTCAGGGCCTGCTTGAGCTGCAGCACCTCAGCCACCTGCTCGCCCACGGGCATCAGCGGATTGAGCGCCGTCATCGGCTCCTGAAAGATCATGGCGATGTCGCCGCCGCGCACGGCCCGCATCTCGCGCTCCGAAATCCGCAGCAGGTCGCGCCCGTCCAGCAGGGCCTGACCCGATAGCTGAGCCTCGCCCGCAAGGCGCAGCAGCGACAGCGCGGTCACCGATTTGCCCGAGCCCGACTCGCCCACCAGCGCCAGCTTCTCGCCGGCCGCCATCTCGAAGCTCACGCCCTGCACCACCTGCTTGGCGCCGAAGCGCACGCCCAGCTCATGCACGGCCAGCAGGGGGCCCGGTTTCTCGCTCTGGCTCATGAGCGGCCTTTCGTTTCGGCGGCCGCATCCGTGGCGGCCTGCTTGCGCGGGTCCAGCGCGTCGCGCAGCGCGTCGCCCATAAAGGTCAGCAGCAGCAGGGTGATGACCAGCACGCCAAAGGTGGACAGGGAAATCCACCAGGCATCGATATTGTTCTTGCCCTGGGACAGCAGCTCGCCCAGGCTCGGGGTGCCGGGCGGCACGCCCAGGCCCAGAAAGTCCAGCGAGGTCAGCGCCAGGATCGCGCCGCTCATGCGAAACGGCAAAAACGTGATCACGGGCGTCATGCTGTTGGGCAGGATATGGCGGAAGATGATGGCGCGGTTGCTGGCGCCCAGGGCCTGGGCCGACTTCACATAGTCGAGCTGGCGGTTGCGCAGGAACTCGGCGCGCACGTAGTCGGCCAGGCCCATCCAGCCGAACAGGCTCAGCAGCACCAGCAGCAGCGTGATGCTGGGCGCGAACAGCGCGCTGAAGATGATGAGCAGATACAGCTCGGGCATGGAGCCCCAGATCTCGCTGAAACGCTGGAACGCCAGATCCGTGCGGCCGCCGAAAAAGCCCTGGATCGCTCCCGCCAGCACGCCCAGCAGCACGCCGACCACGGTCAGGGCCAGCGCAAACAGCACGCTGATGCGAAAGCCGTAAAGCAGCTGGGCCAGCAGATCGCGACCGCGGTCGTCCGTGCCCAGCCAGTTGTCGGCCGAGGGCGCCGAGGGGTTGGGCTGGCGCGCAAAGTAGTTGATGGTGGACTTGCCGTAGCGGTTGAGGGGAAACAGCGCCCAGTTGTCGCCGGCACCGAGCTTTTGCTGGATGAAGGGGTCCAGATAGTCGGTCGGCGTATGGAAGTCGCCGCCGAACGTGGTCTCTGGGTAGTCCTTCAGCAGCGGCCAGTAGGTCTGTCCCTGGTAATGCACGACCAGCGGCCTGTCGTTGGAGATCAGCTCCGCAAACAGGCTCAGCACTACCAGCAGCGCAAAAACCACCAGGCTGACGAAACCCAGGCGGTTGGACCTGAAGCGCCGCCAGGCGCGCCGCCCCGGGGATTCGGAGCGCACGGCGACGGCCGCTCTCGCAGGCATAGCTGCCGACGCAGACTCGGCCTGGGTTTGAGCCTGTTTTTGCATGAAATCAATCGAATTTGACACGCGGATCCACCCAGACATAGCAGAGGTCGCTGATCAGCTTGGTCACCAGACCGATCAGCGTGAACAGATACAGGGTGCCCAGCACCACCGGGAAGTCGCGGCGCACCACGCTCTCGTAGCTGAGCAGGCCCAGGCCGTCCAGCGAAAACAGGGTCTCGATCAGCAGCGAGCCCGCAAAGAATGCGCCGATGAAGGCCGAAGGAAAGCCCGTGATGATGGGAATCAGCGCGTTGCGGAACACATGTTTGTAGAGCACCTGGCGCTCGCCCAGGCCCTTGGCGCGCGCCGTGAGCACATACTGCTTGCGGATTTCCTCGAGAAACGCATTCTTGGTCAGCATGGCCGTGACCGCGAAACTGCCCGCCACCATGGCCGTGACGGGCATGGCGATATGCCAGAGATAGTCCGTGACCTTGCCCAGCATGCTGAGCTCCTCGAAATTCGACGAGGTCAGCCCGCGCAGCGGAAACCATTGCAGCTGGCCACCAAAGATCACCAGCAAGGCCACGCCCAGCACAAAGCCCGGAATCGCGTAGCCGATGAGAATCAGCAGCGTGGTCGCGAGGTCGAAGCGCGAGCCCGCACGCACGGCCTTGGCCACGCCCAGCGGCACGGCCACCAGATAGCTGATGAAGAAGGTCCATAGCCCCAAGCTGATGGACACCGGCAGCTTTTCCCTGACCAGCAGCCAGACGCTTTTGTTCTGGAAGAAGCTGGTACCCAGATCGAAGCGCGCAAACTGGCCCAGCATCTGCATGAAGCGCTCCAGCGGCGGCTTGTCGAAGCCATACAGAGCCTTGATTTCCGCCAGCCGCTTGGGGTCCACGCCCTGGGCGCCGCGATAGCTCATGGTCGCGCCCTCAGCTCCCCGCCCCGCTCCGGCCTTGGCCTCGGCCAGATATTGCTCCACGGGCCCGCCGGGCACGAACTGGATGACGACAAAGGTCAGCAGCAGCACGCCCAGCAGCGTGGGGACCATCAGCAAAATGCGTTTGAGGATATAGGCGAACATGGCGGCTCAAATCATGGTGGCGATGCGGCGGCCGTCTGCGGCGGCAGTTTGGACCACCAGGTGTAGACGACCCACAGCTCGCCGGGCGAGTAGGCCGGAATCTGCGCCGGCAGCGCCAGCCGCCAGCTGTCATACACCATGCGGTGCACGCCCGAGTAGTACTGCGGGATCAGATAGTGGCCGTGCACAATGATGCGCTCCAGCGCATGGCAGGCGGGCAGCATCTGCTGCTCGGACTTGGCCGAGGCCATCTGGGCGATGATGGAGTCGACCGCCCGGCTCTTGAGGCCCACATAGTTGGATGCACCCTCCTCGTCGGCCGCGGCGCTGCCGAACAGCTCCGCATATTCCTGGCCCGGGTTGTGCGTGCCGGGCACGTTCAGCGTCACGATGTCGAAATCATATTTATCCATGCGTTGCTGATACAGCGCATAGTCCACGTTGCGCACCTTGAGCGTGATGCCCAGCTTTTCCAGATTGCGCATCCAGCTGCTCACGATCTTGACGCCGCTTTCGCTGCTGTCCAGATACTCGATCACCATGGGCTCGCCCTTGGCATTGCGCAAAGCACCGTCCTTGACGCTCCAGCCGGCATCGGCCAGCAGCTTTTGCGCGCGGCGCAGATTGCCGCGCAGCCCGTCGCCCGTATCGGTGCGCGGCGGCTCGGTCATGGGGCCCAGCGTGCCGGGCGGCAAGCTGCTCTCGTAGGGTCTGAGCAGATCCAGCTCCGGCTGCGTCGGCAGGCCATGGGTTTCACAGGCCGTGTTGCCGAACAGGCCATGCACGCGCTGGTAGGCCCCGTAGAACATCTGGCGGCTCATCCACTCGAAATCGTAAGCCAGGCCCAGGGCCTCGCGCACGCGCACGTCCTGCAGCTGCTCGCGCCGCGTGTTCAGAAAAAAGCTCTGGAAGCCCGAGGGCAGCTTGTTCTGGAACTCGCCCTTGACCAGCTCCCCCGAATCGAAACGCCGGCCCGACAACCGCCTGGCCCAGTCGCCCGCGCTGTTGATGCGCATGAGGTCGAACTCGCCGGCCTTCAGAGCTTCGAGCCGCGCCGTGCCGTCCTTGTAGATCTTGATGGTGATGCGCTCGAAATTGGCCTGGCCCACGCGCACCGGCAGCTTCGCCCCCCAGTAAGCCGGGTCGCGCACATAGCTGATGTCCCGGCCAAACTTGACCGGCCCGATGCGGTACGGCCCGCTGCCTATGGGCGTGTCCATCACCACCTGGTCGAAGGGCTTGGGCTTGCCGTCAGCGCCCAGGCC
Organism: Comamonas guangdongensis; assembly: GCF_041079535.1. Classification (NCBI taxonomy): domain Bacteria; kingdom Pseudomonadati; phylum Pseudomonadota; class Betaproteobacteria; order Burkholderiales; family Comamonadaceae; genus Comamonas; species Comamonas guangdongensis. The sequence goes on from NZ_JBFYGN010000021.1 coordinate 80,501, forward strand.
CCAGTCGCGGCTGAAGACCGGCAGCAGCGCGCCCACGGTCAGCGGCAGATCGCGGTTCGGCTTCTTGAAGCGAAAGCGCACCGTGCGTTCATCGATCACGTCGCAGCCCGCGACTTCGGCGAACAAAGTCTTGTAGCCCGGCGAGACATATTTGCTCAGCAGCGTCTCGTAGCTGTGCTTGACGTCCTGAGCCTGTACCGGCTTGCCATTGTGAAAGCGCGCCTGCTGCCGCAGCCTGAAAGTGGCCGACAGGCCGTCGGCCGCTACCTCCACATCCTCGGCCAGCAGGCCGTAGCCCGTGGCCGTCTCGTCGAGGCTAGGCGCCAGCAGCGTCTCGAACAGCATTTCCGCCAGATAGGCGGGCGGCGACCCCTTGATCGTGAAGGGGTTGTACTTGTCGAAGGTGGAGTAGCGCAGATTGCTCACCATGCGCAGCTCGCCGCCCTTGGGCGCCGCAGGGTTCACATAATCGAAATGCTTGAAGTCCGCCGCATAGCGCGGTTGCCCCCAAAGCGCATAGGCATGAGCGGCCCATACGGGACTGGCAATCTGGGTGCCTGCAAACAGGGCTGAACAAATCATCCAATGGCGCATGCGACAATTCTGCCCTAGGCCGGCCGGCCACAGGCCAGCTCGTACGCATACGTTTCAAAAAGATTGCGGCGTCGCCACAGTCGCTGCAACCAACCACCTCAATCCTTTTGGAGAACAACAATGGGTTTTCTCGCCGGTAAAAAGCTGCTGATCACGGGCGTTCTGTCCAACCGCTCCATCGCCTATGGCATTGCCAAGGCCTGCCACGAGCAAGGCGCCGAGCTGGCTTTCAGCTATGTGGGCGAGCGCTTCAAGGACCGCATCACCGAGTTCGCTGCCGAATTCGATTCCAAGCTGGTGTTCGACTGCGACGTGGCCGACGATGCACAGATAGAAGCCATGTTCAGGGGCCTGGGCGATGCCTGGGGCAAATTCGACGGCTTTGTGCACAGCATCGGCTTTGCACCGCGCGAAGCCATCGCCGGCAACTTCCTCGACGGCCTGTCGCGCGAATCCTTCAAGATCGCCCACGACATCAGCGCCTACAGCTTCCCGGCCATGGCCAAGGCGGCCCTGCCTTACCTCAACGACAAGAGCTCACTGCTGACCCTGTCCTACCTGGGCGCGCTGCGCTCCATCCCCAACTACAACACCATGGGCCTGGCCAAGGCCTCGCTGGAAGCCTCGGTGCGCTACCTGGCCGAGGCCGTGGGCCGCACCGCAGACGGCCGTGCCATCCGCGCCAACGGTATTTCCGCCGGCCCCATCAAGACCCTGGCCGCCTCGGGCATCAAGGACTTCGGCAAGCTGCTGGGCCGCGTGGCCGATGCCGCTCCGCTGCGCCGCAACGTGACCATCGAGGACGTGGGCAATGTGGCCGCCTTCCTGCTGTCCGACCTGGCGTCGGGCGTGACCGCCGAGATCACCTATGTGGACGGCGGCTTCAGCCAGACTGCCGGCCTGTCGGCCGATCAGGTCTAAGCAGCCGCGCTACAGACAAGCCCCGCAGCCGCCGCCAGGCCTGCGGGGCTTTTGTTTGCCCGGAAGCCGGGCAATGCAGGAGCGCCATTGCCCTACAAGAGCTACGGCATATCGCCGCTATGGTTGGCAGTCGCTGTTCAACTCTTTAACGACGAGGCCCTCCATGCACCACCGTTACCTGCTTGCGGCCCTGGCCGCCTCCGCCCTCGCGGCCTGCGGCACGACCGCGCCTTCGCAAATCCGGGCCGACGCCAGGCTGGGCGCCATAGGCAACAGCGGCGTGAGCGGCAACATCGGCTTTACGCAGCAGCCCGGCCAGAAGGTCATGCTGCATGCGGTGGTGCGCGGCCTGGCACCCAACAGCGAGCATGGCTTCCACATCCACGAGCGCGGCGACTGCGGCGACAACGGCAATGCCGCGGGCGGGCACTTCAACCCTCGCCATGCCAGCCATGGCAGGTACGACGCCGCCATGCACCACCTGGGCGACCTGCCCAGCCTCAAGGCCGACGCCAACGGCGTGGCCGTCGTCGACATGGAGTCGACCGAGCTGTCTCTTGCCGGCCCCGAAAGCATCATGGGCCGGGCCCTGATCGTGCACACCTCGCCCGACGACTATATGACCCAGCCCACGGGCAATTCGGGCGCCCGCATCGCCTGCGCGGTCATCGAATCCAGGCAGTAAACGCTCTCAGCTCCAGACGGGCCGCCCCCGGGCGGCTTTCCCTGGCGGCCTTCCATGCACCGGCGCGGGAACAAGCCCGGACACCACCGCAGGAGATGCCATGTTCGGTTCGCACACACGCTCGCCACCCTGGATCGCCAGCCTGCTGCTGGCCTGCGCGCTATGCGTCGGTGCCCATGCCGCCGGCCCCGAAGCCCCGGCCACGGCTCCTGCGCTGATGCTGGCCCGCAGCTGGCAACCCGGCCTAGCGCTGCAGGACTACCGGGTCAGCGAAAAATATGACGGCGTGCGCGGCTACTGGAACGGGCATGCGCTCCTCAGCCGCGGCGGCCTACCGATTGCCGCGCCGGCCTGGTTTACCGCGGGCTGGCCAGACACTCCCATGGATGGCGAACTCTGGGCCGGGCGCGGCCAGTTCGGCCATGCGCAGGCAACCACGGCGCAGATGACTCCCGACGATGCAGCCTGGCGGCGCATGCGCTTCATGGTGTTCGACCTGCCCGCAGTCCCCGGCAGCTTCGACCAGCGCCTGCCCCAGCTGCAAGCCACGGTCAAGACCATTGGCCAACCCTGGGTCCAGGCCGTGGAGCAGCGCAGACTGGCCAGCGAGGCCGAGCTGGAACAGCTGCTGCACTCCGTGGTGCGCGGCGGCGGCGAAGGTCTGATGCTGCACAAGGGCAGCGCCAGCTACCGCTCGGGTCGCAGCGACGATCTGCTCAAGCTCAAGCCTTTTGACGATGCCGAAGCACGCGTGATCGGCTACAAGCCCGGGCGCGGCAAGTGGCAGGGGATGACGGGAGCACTCGTGGTGCAAAGCCCCGACGGCAGGCAGTTTTCGCTGGGCTCGGGACTGAGTGCGCAGCAGCGCCAGAACCCGCCGGCCCTGGGCAGCTGGGTCACCTACCGCTACCAGGGGCTGCATGAGAAAAGTGGGCTGCCGCGGTTTGCGCGCTTCATGCGGGTGCGCAACGAACCCGGCTTCCAGCCGGAGCAGGCCGCGCGATAGCTTCAAACGTCATCGCCAGCGCTTTGGGGCAAAGCACTTGAGCCGCATCTCAATCCGCCTCATGGCAGCCGGGCGCTCAGTTCACGGGCCGCCACCAGCACATTTTTGACATAGCGCTCGTCATAGCGGTGCACGGGCATGGTCAGGGTCAGCGCGGCAGCCAGTTCACCATCCTTGCGGAACACCGGGGCCGAAATGCCGGCGATCTCGCTGTGCCGGTCCCCCATCAGCGCCTCATAGCCGTCGGCACGCACGCGAGCATAGTGAGCACGATCCTTCTTGACCCAGTCACCGAGTTCGGGGTCGAAAGCCACCAGCACGCGCCCGCCTGCGCCCTTGCCTAGCGGCAGCACATCCCCTGCGCGCGCATGATCGCGCACCGGGTGGGGCGAATCCACGCGATACAGGCACAGGCGCTCGCGGCCCTGGCGCACATGGTAGGCCGCGCTCTCGCCTGTGGCCTTCACCAGTGCGCGCAGCACCGGCATGACCAGCTTGTCCAGCGAAAAGCTCTGTTCGTAGACCGCATGCAGCCTGGCCACGGCCGGGCCCACCGCGTAGCGTCCGTCGTCCTGGCGCTGCACCCAGCCGCCATGCTCTAGCGAGGCCAGCAGGCGCAGCACCGTGCTTTTGTACAGACGCGTGCGTTCGGCCAGCTCGGCCAGGCTCAGCGCGGCATCACCATCCTGGAACGCGGCCAGCACGCTCAGGGCCCGGTCCACTGCCGCCACACCGCCGGGCGCGGCGTTCTCGTCGGCGACAGATTCATTCAGGGATTTGCGCGGCATAAAAACTCCAGCCCCGCGGCTTGACAGGGCATCAAGACGCAGGGCAATATTTCAATAGAAAGAATTTGGTTCTATTAGATAGAACAACATTAAAGCATTGCACACGCGGCAAGGCAAGCATGAAATCCAAGTGAGGCAACCATGTCACTCCCACCCCGTTTCGACGTCCTGATCAGCGAAGTCGGTCCCCGCGACGGCCTGCAGTCGGTTTCGGCCACCATGAGCACAGTCCATAAATGCGCGTGGATCGACGCTCTCGTCGACTCGGGCGTGCAGGAGATCGAGGTCGGCTCCTTCGTCTCGCCCAAGCTGCTGCCGCAGATGGCAGATGCCGCCCAAGTCGTGTCCCACGCCGTCGCCCACCCCGGCGTCACCATCATGGCCCTGGTGCCCAATCTCAAGGGGGCCGAGGCCGCCATGCGCGCCGGTGCGCACAAGATCACGCTGCCGGTGTCGGCCAGCCCCGCGCATTCCATTGCCAATGTGCGCCAGACACCCGCGCAAATGGTGGAGCAGGTGCGCGCCATCGCCGCGCTGCGCGACGAGATCGCACCCGGGGTGCATATCGAGGCCGGCATCTCCACGGCCTTCGGCTGCACCCTGCAGGGCCTGGTACCCGAGGACGAGGTGATCGCCCTGGCCGCGGCCTGCGTGGCCGCCGGCGCCGATGAGTCGGGCCTGTCGGACACCACGGGCATGGCCAATCCAGCCCAGGTCAGACGCCTGTTCACGCGCCTGCGCAGCGAACTCGGCGAGCGGGCCGGCGCCGCGCACATGCACAATACGCGGGGCCTGGGCCTGGCCAACTGCCTGGCCGCCTATGAAGCGGGGGTACGCACTTTCGATTCCTCGCAGGCCGGCCTAGGCGGCTGCCCCTATGCGCCCGGCGCCTCCGGCAACGTGGTGACCGAAGATCTGGTCTTCATGTTTGAAGCCATGGGCATACGCACCGGCATCGACATAGAGCGCCTGCTGGCCGCCCGCAATGCCCTGGCGGCAGGATTGCCCGGCGAGGCACTCTACGGCATGTTGCCTCCCGCCGGCCTGCCCAAGGGCTTTGTCGCTCACTCTTACTCCGCAGACTGATGCATGCTCCGCAGTCCCTGTCTCGCATAACAAGAACACAGATGAATATGTTTTCCTCCACCGACTCCTCTAGCACCCGCGCCACCGCCGCCCTGCCTTATGCGGGCATCCGCGTGGTGGAGTTCACCCATATGGTCATGGGCCCCAGCTGCGGCCTGATGCTGGCCGACCTCGGCGCCGAAGTCATCAAGGTCGAGCCCGTCGGCCATGGCCGCAATGGCGATGCCACGCGCCAGTTGCTGGGCTCGGGCTCGGGCTTTTTCCCGCTGTTCAACCGCAACAAGAAAAGCCTCACGCTGGATCTGCAGACCTCCGAGGGCAAAGAGGCCGCACTGCGCCTGATCGCCACCGCCGATGTGGTCACCGAGAACTTCAAGCCAGGCACCATGAAAAAGCTGGGCCTCGACTATGAAAGCCTCAAGCCACAGTTTCCACGCCTCATCTATGTGAGCCACAAGGGTTTTCTGCCCGGCCCCTATGAGCACCGCACGGCGCTGGACGAGGTGGTGCAGATGATGGGCGGCCTCGCCTATATGACGGGCCGGCCCGGCGACCCGCTGCGCGCGGGCACCAGCGTCAACGACATCATGGGCGGCATGTTCGGCGCCATGGGCGCCATGGCGGCTCTCGCCCAGCGCGAGAAAACCGGCCAGGGCCAGGAAGTGCAGAGCGCGCTGTTTGAGAACAATGTGTTCCTGATCGCCCAGCACATGATGCAGTACGCAGTGACCGGCAAGCCCGCCGCCCCCATGCCGGCGCGCATTTCGGCCTGGGCGATCTACGACGTGTTCGAGGTCAAGGACGGCGAGCAGATCTTTCTGGCCGTGGTCAGCGACGGCGCCTGGCGCGAGTTCTGCCATGCCTTTGGCCTGGAACAGCTGCGCGACGACCCGCGCCTTGGCAGCAACAACGACCGCGTGCAGGCGCGCAGCTGGCTGATGCCGCTGCTGCGCGAAACCATGGCCGGCTACAGCGCCGCCCATATTGCCCAAGTCTTTGAGCAAAAAGGCCTGCCGTTTGCTCCCATCGCCCGGCCACACGACCTGCTCGAGGACCCGCACCTGAACGCCACCGGCGCACTGGCCCCCATCACCCTGCCCGACGGTCGCGACAGCAAGACCGTGCTGCTGCCGCTGACCCTGGACGGCAAGCATCTGCAGGTGCGCCTCTCGCCCCCCAAGCTCGGCGAGCACAGCCTGGAGATTCTGACGGCTCTGGGCTATAGCCGGGAGCAGGCCCAGGCGCTGGCACAAGGCCAGGCCGGCTGACAGGCTTGCGGGGGCCATAGCCCCGCTTCACTCACCCCATGGACAGGACGCTGTTGCGCCCTGCGGGGGTTGCTTTACCCAAATTTCGAGATCTCAGGAGACAAAAACCATGAAACACAGCCTTTACCCCCGGTCCGCGGCGCAACCCGCAAGCTGTCGCCAGGCCATTGCGGCATCCGCCCTGATCGCCATGACGGTTGCAGCCGGCACCGCCGTGGCGCAACCCGGCGACTGGCCGGCCAAATCGATTCGCATGGTCGTGCCCTTCACGCCCGGCGGCGGCACCGACGCGGTGACCCGCCAGATCAGCGAGCGCATGGCGACCGCCAATCGCTGGATCATCGTGGTGGACAACAAACCCGGCGCGGGCGGTAATATCGGGCTCGATGCCGTGGCCAAGGCCGCGGCCGACGGCTATACCTTCGGCATGGGGCAGACGGCCAATCTGGCCATCAATCCCTCGCTGCTGCCCAGCATGCCGTTCAACGCCAAAACCGATCTGCTCCCCGTGGCGCTGGTGGCCTCGCAACCCGTGGTGCTGGTCGTGCCCACCGATTCGCCATGGAAGTCTCTGCAGGACCTGATCGCGGCGGCCAAAGCCCAGCCCGGGGCCATCAAGCAAGGCCTGGCGTCCACGGGCACCGTGGGTCATCTGGCTGGGGAAATGCTGTCTTTCAAGGCCAAGATCGATGTGCTCAACGTCCCCTACAAGGGCGCCGCACCGGCCGTGACCGATCTGCTGGGCAAGCAGACTCACTATATGTTCGGCACGCCTCAGGCGGTCTACCCCATGATCAAGGGCCAGCGCCTGCGCGCCCTGGCCGTGACTTCGGCCAAGCGCCTGCCCATCCTGCCCCAGGTCCCCACCGTGGCGGAGTCCGGCTTCCCCGGCTTTGAAGCCGTGGACTGGAAGCTGATCGTCGCCCCCAGGAACACGCCTGCAGCGCTGGCACAGAAGATCAATACCGCCGCGAATAGCGCCTTGCAGGACCCCGGCGTGCTCAAGCAGTTGCAGGCCGAAGGCAGCACCCCCATGGGTGGCAGCATGCAGGAGGCGCAAAGCTATCTGCAAAAAGAACAGGCCAGCTGGGGAACGCTGATTCGCGATGCCAGGATCACCCTGGAGTAAGCCTCAAAAACAGGAGCGGCTTGCGCGCCTGCCTCATCTCCCACGCCACAGATCACGCAGACAACCCAGGTGAAACGCGCGCAAGCCGCTATCTTTTCAGATACAGACAGCGCAGGCCCTGCCAGAACAGCACGGCCAGGCCGGCGCCCGTCGCGTTGGCCAGCTCATCCAGCCACTCGGCTCCTCGTGTGGAGGTGAAGCCGGCCTGCAGCAGCTCGATCAGCCCGCCATAGGACGCGCACAGCAGCACGATGGCCACGGCATGCCGGGCGGCCCAGCGCCGTCGCCGGACCTGGGCCCGTATCACTCCCGTCCACCACAGCAAGCTGGCCAGCACCGCATGCAGGCCCGCATGCACCAGCTTGTCCAGGTACTCGAAGCCTCGCAGAAACGGAAACAGCCGCAGCACCAGCCCGCCGCTCGCTCCGGTTTCGTTGAGACAACCCCAGAGTACAAACAAGGCCCAGCCGAGGCTGACAAGGGCCAGGGCCTTCCAGAGCTGCTCTGCCCCCACCGGTCGTGCGATAGATGTCATGGGCTTGGGTATAAAAAAGCCCGAAGTGCTGACACCTCGGGCCATGCATGGAAGTCGGGCCGAATTGGCCCGCCCGGTTGGCAAAGCTTAGACCGCTTTTTTCACCGTCTTGACGGCCTTGGCCGCAGCAGCCGTTTTGGCCGCAGGCTTGGACGCCGTTTTCAGCACCGCTTTTTTGGCCGGGGCCTTGGCAGCGGGCTTGGCCGCGACCTTGTTGGCCACCGCTTTTTTCACGACCGGCATTTTTTTCGCGGCCGCAGGTTTGGCGCGGGTCTCGGCCACGCAGTCGGCGTAGTAACGGATCTCGCCGTGCTCGTCCTCCAGCTCCACCAGGCCGTGGATATCGGTCTCGAAGCCCGGGCACTCCTTGGCGAATTCGCGCGCGAACACCAGATAGTCGACGATCTTCTTGTTGAAAACTTCGCCCGGAATCAGCAGCGGAATTCCGGGCGGATAGGGCGTGACCAGACCCACGGTGGTGCGGCCCACGAGGTGGTCGATCTCCACGCGCTCGGTCTTGCGTTGTGCGATATGGGCATAGGCGTCCGAAGGCTTCATCGTGGGCTTCAGATCCGACAGATACATCTCGGTCGTCAGGCGCGCGATGTCGTACTTGGCGTAGAGCTCGTGCACATGCTGGCACAGGTCCTTGAGGCCCATGCGCTCGTAGCGGCGGTGCTGCTGCACGAACTCGGGCAGGATGCGCGCCAGCGGCTGGTTGCGGTCGTAGTCGTCCTTGAACTGCTGCAGCGCCGTCAGCATGGTGTTCCAGCGGCCCTTGGTGATGCCGATGGTGAACATGATGAAGAACGAGTACAGGCCCGTCTTCTCGACCACCACGCCATGCTCGGCCAGATACTTGGTGACGATGGACGCAGGAATGCCGGTGTCGGCAAAGTCGCCGTCCAGGTCCAGGCCCGGCGTGACGATGGTGGACTTGATCGGGTCCAGCATGTTGAAGCCGTCGGCCAGGTCGCCGAAGCCGTGCCAGTTGTCGAACTCCTTGCCGTTCTTGGTCTTGCCCTTGCGCGCCGCATCGTGGCCGCGGATGATCCAGTCGTGGGCCGTGCCCACGCCCTCTTCGGCCAGCGCCTCGGGACCCCAGACCTCGAACCACCAGTCGTCGTCGCCGAACTCGTCGTCCACCTTGCGCATGGCGCGGCGGAAGTTCAGCGCCTCGAGAATCGACTCCTCGACCAGGGCCGTGCCGCCGGGCGGCTCCATCATGGCAGCAGCCACGTCGCAGCTGGCGATGATGCTGTACTGCGGGCTGGTCGAGGTGTGCATCAGATACGCCTCGTTGAACAGGTGGTGGTCCAGCTTCTCGTTCTGGCTGTCCTGCACCAGCACATGCGAGGCCTGGCTGATGCCGGCCAGCAGCTTGTGGATGGACTGGGTCGCATAGACCACGGAGTGCTTGGGACGCGCGCGCTTCTTGCCCATGGCGTGGTAGCTGCCATAGAAGGGGTGGAAGGCCGCATGCGGCAGCCAGGCCTCGTCGAAGTGCAGATTGGCCACATAGCCGTCGAGCATGCTCTTGATGGTCTCGGTGTTGTAGAGCACGCCGTCGTAGGTGGACTGGGTCAGGGTCAGCACGCGCGGCTTGACGGCCTTTGCGTCCACGCCCTTGAGCAGCGGGTTGGCAGCGATCTTGGCCTGGATGGACTCCACGCTGAACTCGCTTTGCGGAATCGGGCCGATGATGCCGAAGTGATTGCGCGTGGGCTTGAGGAACACCGGAATCGCACCCGTCATGATGATGGAGTGCAGGATGGACTTGTGGCAGTTGCGGTCCACCACCACCACGTCGCCGGGCGCCACCGCATGGTGCCAGACGATCTTGTTGGAGGTGGAGGTGCCGTTGGTCACGAAGTAGCAGTGGTCGGCATTGAAGATGCGCGCCGCATTGCGTTCGCTCTCGCCGATGGCGCCGTTGTGATCCAGCAGCTGGCCCAGTTCCTCTACGGCATTGCAGACGTCGGCGCGCAGCATGTTCTCGCCGTAGAACTGGTGGTACATCTGGCCCACGGGGCTCTTGAGAAACGCCACGCCGCCCGAGTGACCCGGGCAGTGCCAGCTGTAGGAACCGTCCTCGGCATAGTCCAGCAGCGCCTTGAAGAACGGCGGCTGCACGCTCTCCAGATAGGCCTTGGCCTCGCGGATGATGTGCTTGGCCACGAATTCGGGCGTGTCCTCGAACATATGGATGAAACCGTGCAGCTCGCGCAGGATGTCGTTGGGCAGGTGCTGGCTGGTCTTGGTCTCGCCGTAGATATAGATCGGCACATCCTCATTCTTGCGGCGCACTTCGCCGATGAAGTCGCGCAGGCTGTGGATGATGGGATCCTTGTCGCTGCCCAGCGTGAACTCCTCGTCGTCTATCGACAGGATGAAGGCGCTGGCCCGGCTCTGCTGCTGGGCGAACTGCGAGAGGTCGCCATAGCTGGTCACGCCCAGAACTTCAAAGCCTTCCTCTTCAATGGCTTGAGCAAGGGCACGGATACCCAGACCCGAGGTGTTCTCGGAACGATAGTCCTCGTCGATGATGACGATGGGAAAACGAAACTTCATGCACAGCCTCCGAAGCAAACAGGCGCAAAAAACGAAACAGCCGCGAAGTGTAAGGAATATCCTTATTGCAGCTTTGAAACAGGGCGTTTTTCACCCAGAATGTGGTGCACTAAATACATGCATCAAGGGAGCCTGAAGTATGGACAACTCCACCGCCTGGTGGCTGCTTGCCGGTGTGCTGGTCATTGCGGAATTGTTGACCGGCACTTTCTATCTACTGATGCTGGCCCTGGGCGCCATAGTCGGCGCCCTGTCCGCCCACCTTGGCCAGGGCACCTACGCCCAGATTCTTGCCGCCGCCATTCTCGGAGCCGGCGCCGTGCTGGCCTGCTATCTGGTGCGCAAGCGCAGCCCGCGCCGGCAACCGGCGTCCGGCAATCGTGACGTCAACATGGATGTGGGCGAGACCGTGATGGTCGAGCAGTGGAATGCCGACGGCAGCGCCCAGGTCCGCTATCGCGGCGCGGCCTGGACCGTCATGGGCCGCCCCGGCGTCCTGCCCCAGCCCGGCCTGCACCGCGTGGCCGAGGTCATAGGCAACCGCCTGCTCGTCGACAAGGTCTGAGCATTTTTCCGGCCCGAGCATGCCCGGGCCGCAGAGTTTCACCCGTTTCTTCCCACCCATGCCCGCCAGGGCCGGAGACACCATGGATTACGCAGTTCCACTCGCCATCGCCGTCATCGCCATCATCTTCATCGTCCGCTCGATCAAGGTGGTGCCCCAGCAGCATGCATGGGTCAAGGAGCGCCTGGGCAGGTATGCAGGCACGCTCACCCCGGGTCTGAACTTTCTGATTCCCTTTGTCGACCGCATCGCCTACAAGCACAGCCTCAAGGAAATTCCGCTCGACGTCCCCAGCCAGGTTTGCATTACCCGCGACAACACCCAGCTGACCGTGGACGGCATCCTGTACTTCCAGGTCACCGACCCCATGCGCGCCAGCTACGGCTCCTCCAACTACATCATGGCCGTCACCCAGCTCGCGCAAACCTCGCTGCGCAGCGTGATCGGCAAGCTGGAGCTGGACAAGACCTTCGAGGAGCGCGACATGATCAATGCCCAGGTGGTCTCGGCCATCGACGAGGCCGCGCTCAACTGGGGCGTGAAGGTGCTGCGCTACGAAATCAAGGACCTGACCCCGCCGTCCGAAATCCTGCGCGCCATGCAGGCCCAGATCACGGCCGAGCGTGAAAAGCGCGCACTGATCGCCGCCTCCGAAGGCCGTCGCCAGGAACAGATCAATATCGCCACCGGTGAGCGCGAGGCTTTCATCGCCCGCTCCGAAGGCGAGAAGCAGGCCGCCATCAACAAGGCTCAGGGCGAGGCTGCCGCCATCACCACCGTGGCCGAAGCCACCGGCCAGGCGCTGGAGCGCGTGGCCACGGCCATCCGCCAGCCCGGCGGCGAACAGGCCGTGCAGCTCAAGGTGGCCGAGCGTGCCGTGGACGCCTACAGCAAGGTGGCGACGGACTCCAAAACCACGCTGGTCATTCCCAGCAATATGACCGAAGTCTCGGGCCTGATTGCCTCGGCCATGAAGATGGTCCAGGTCGGCAAGAGCAGCTGATGGACAGGCTCTTGCGCAAGAAGTTGGGCCAACTTCCTAAAGCCTTTATATTTTCAGGCTAGAATAGCGGCTTCATACACGGAGCGGTGGATGAGTGGTTTAAGTCGCACGCCTGGAAAGCGTGTGTGGGTTAATAGCCCACCGCGGGTTCGAATC
>NZ_JBFYGN010000022.1:0-85421 GCF_041079535.1 Comamonas guangdongensis
TCCCGACAGTCCTACATGTACGTTGGACTGGCGGGAAATATGGAGAGTTCAACACTGAACGCAGACAGAGCCTTTTTATTAGGGATAGCACCAGCATATTTCAAATCTGTGGCAGCAAAGCATCAGAGCGCTGCTTTTTGCAGATGCAAATCCTTGTTTCAGTAGGGTGTGAACCTAGAATTGCTCCTAGCCGCGAGAGGGCCTTCAACCTACAAGCCGATCCGGTGCAAAACATAAATCCTAACTAGGAGCATTGAATGACCAAGATGACTCGCATCGCTTTGGCCGCACTGGCGGTAATGGGCGCAACCACTGCCATGGCACAAAGCAGCGTGACGCTGTATGGCCGTATCAACACCACGGTGGAACACCAGAAGCTGGGTGACCAAAGCACCACCGGCCTGGTGAACAACTCTTCGCGCTTCGGTTTCCGTGGCACGGAAGATCTGGGCGGCGGCCTGAAGGCCGGCTTCGTGCTGGAGTCTGGTTTCAACTCCGCTACCGGCACCGGTTCCGGTCCCAACGGCAGCCTGACTTTCGGCCGTCAAAGCGAAGTGAACCTGTCGGGCAACTTCGGTATGGTGCGTCTGGGTAACTTCTTCCCCGAGTCCTACTTCGCGTCGGCTGACTATGTGAGCATGCACAACCATGACACAGGTCCTTCGTCGGATGCTCTGTATCTGGACCCGGTCTGGTTCGGCAAGCTGGGCACCGGCAACAAGATTGCCTACCGCACGCCCACCATGGCTGGCTTCTGGGCCGAAGGTGCGATGTCCATGCATGAGAAGGCACCGGGCACGAACAACAAGTACGGCTACGACCTGGCCGCCAACTACAACACCGGCCCCCTGCACCTGGGCGGCGGCTACAGCCGTGCCGACGGCAACTGGCAAGCTTCCGTGCGCGCCCTGTACACCCTGGGCCAGTTCACCTTCGGTGGCTACTACCAGCGCAACCACGACAACAACTTCTTCGGTGCCCAATCCCTGGGTAACCGCAACAACTTCCGCCTGTCGGGCATGTACGCTCTGGGTGCTTCCGAGTTCCACGTGAACGTGGGTCACGCCAACTCCTGGAGCAACGCTTCCGATTCCGCTGCCACGCAGTGGACTCTGGGCTACAACTACAACCTGAGCAAGCGTACCAAGGTCTATACCTACTACACCCGCATCAACAACCAGAGCAACGCCAACTACACCGCCGGTGGCACTTTCTCCTCTCTGGCAAGCGGCCCTGGCAAGGACTTCAGCTCCTTCGCTCTGGGTATCCGTCACGCCTTCTAATTTGTGCACCGCGTAAGCGGTGTCTACAGCACCTGCAGCTGATAATGCAGGCATTACTCCAAGTTCCAGCCCCATGCCGCAAGGCATGGGGTTTTTTCTTATGCGCGCGCCGCTTGCGAGTAAGCCGTCAGCAATATTGCCAAGCTTCAATGCCTTGCGGGGATGAACAATGCATCGCCCGCAATAAAGTACATGGAGGCAATATGTGGAAGCTCGCGATAGGTTTTGTGGTGTTTGCGGCCGTATCCCTGCTGGTGATTTTCAAGGCCGGCGACAGCATCGATATGGGCGGAGAGAAGCATGGCGCAGAAGCGGTGACCGTGCCCGCCGAATCCAAGTAATAGGCGCTGCCCCGGAGCCAAGCCCCGCGAGCCGGGGCTTTTTCTTGCCCGCGGACAAGTCCGGGCAAGCCGGTAATGCACATGCAGCCCCAGGGTGCATGGCCAGACTGCCTAGAATGTTTGGCCTCCATAGAAAAGACAGCAGAACATGACGCAGGGCCTGATTCGCATCCGTGGCGCACGCCAGCACAATCTCCGCAATCTGGATATCGACATCCGCACTGGCGAGCTCACGGTGGTGACCGGCCCCAGCGGCTCGGGTAAATCCAGCCTGGTGTTCGACACCCTGTATGCCGAAGGCCAGCGCCGCTATGTCGAGACCTTCTCGGCCTATGCGCGCCAGTTCCTCGACCGCATGGACAAGCCGGCCGTGGACAAGGTGGAGGGCGTGCCGCCGGCCATCGCCATCGACCAGACGAATCCGGTGCGCAATTCGCGCTCCACGGTGGGCACGATGACCGAGCTCAACGACCACCTCAAGCTGCTGTTTGCGCGCGCCACCCAGCTGTTCGATCGTGAGACGGCCCAGCTGGTGCGCCATGACACGCCCGAGACCATCTACGCGGAGCTGGCCCAGCGCTGCGCGGCGGCCGGCGATCCGCGCATCGCCATCACTTTCCCGGTAGAGCTGCCGGCCAACACTTCGCCGGCCGAGGTCGAGCAATGGCTGTCGGCCAGCGGCTTCACCAAGGTGCAGGCCGAACGCGAGGTGGAGCGAGCGCAGAGGGCCGGCGAAGCGCCTGCCAAGGGCGCGAAGAAGGCCAAGGCCGCGCCACCCGAGAAGATCAAGGTGCTCGATGTGGTGGCCGACCGTTTCCGCTTCAGCAAGGCCGAGCGCGCACGCGCCATGGAGGCCATCGAGCTGGGGCTCAAGCGCGGCGGCGGCCGCCTGACCGTCTACCTGCTGCCCGAAAGCGGTGCGGAAAGCGGAGTGAATGGTGCCGAGCCGGAGCTGTGGAAGTTCTCGCAGGGCCTGCATTGCCCCGAAAGCAATCTGTCCTACCACGAGCCGATTCCGTCCATGTTCTCGTTCAACTCGGCCGTGGGCGCCTGCGAGGCCTGCCGCGGCTTCGGGCGCGTGATTGGCGTGGACTGGGGCCTGGTGATTCCCAACGACAAGCTCACGCTGCGCACGGGGGCCATCAAGCCCGTGCAGACGCCGGCCTGGAAAGAGATCCAGGACGATCTGATGCGCCATGCCGAGGCCGAAGGCATCCCGCGCGACACGGCCTGGGCCAAGCTGACCCAGGCGCAGAAGGACTGGGTCATAGAAGGCTCGCCGAACTGGAATGGCAAGTGGACCCAGACCTGGTACGGCATACGGCGTTTCTTCGAATACCTGGAGAGCAAGGCCTACAAGATGCATATCCGGGTGCTGCTGTCCAAGTACCGCAGCTACACCGAATGCCCGACCTGCGGCGGCGCGCGCCTCAAGACCGAGAGCCTGCTGTGGCGCATAGGCAGCAAGCAGGCGGCGGACAGCGTGCTGTCTGCCCATGACGAAAGCGTCGAGGGCCGCTACCAGCGCTTCATGCCCCAGGGCACGGGCTGGAGCCGCGAGCAGCTGGCCAGCCTGCCGGGCCTGTGCCTGCACGACCTGATGCGCCTGCCGATCACACGCTTGCGAGACTTCTTCGCGCAGCTGGCGCCCAGCGCCGATGCCGACAGAAACGATGGCGAGGCCCAGGCGCTGCGCATGCTGCACGAGGAGATCATGACGCGCGTGCAGTACCTATGCGACGTGGGCATTGGCTACCTCACGCTGGACCGGCAAAGCCGCACCCTGTCTGGCGGCGAGGTGCAGCGCATCAACCTGACCACGGCCCTGGGCACCTCGCTGGTCAACACCTTGTTCGTGCTCGACGAGCCTTCGATCGGCCTGCATCCGCGCGACATGGAGCGCATCACCGAGGCCATGCAGCGCCTGCGCGACGCGGGCAACACGCTGGTGGTGGTGGAGCACGACCCGGCCGTGATGTTTGCCGCCGACCGCATGATAGACATGGGCCCGGGCCCCGGCGCGCGCGGCGGCCAGATCGTGTTCGACGGCACGCCCGAGGACCTGCGCCAGGCCGATACGCTGACCGGCGCCTATCTGGGCGGGCGCAAGCAGGTGGGTTTCGGCTTCAAGCGCATGGTGACCGAATCCACGCCGCGCCTCATCCTCGAAGGCGCGCGCGAGCACAATCTGCAGCACATCAGCGTGGAGTTCCCGCTGCAGCGCCTGGTGACCATCACCGGTGTCTCGGGCTCGGGCAAGTCCACGCTGATCCAGGATGTACTGGTGCCCGCGCTGATGCGCCATTTCGGCAAGCCCACCGAATCTGCCGGTGCGTTCGAGCGCCTGATGGGCGCCGACCATCTGGCCGACGTGATGTTCGTGGACCAGTCGCCCATCGGCAAGACCGCACGCTCCAACCCGGTCAGCTATGTGGGCGCCTGGGATGCGATCCGCGAGCTGTTCGCCGTCGCGCCGCTGTCGCGCCAGCGCGGCTACACGGCCGCCAAGTTCAGCTTCAACAGCGGCGACGGCCGCTGCTCGACCTGCGGCGGTTCGGGCTTCGAGCATGTGGAGATGCAGTTCCTCTCGGACGTCTACCTGCGCTGCCCCGACTGCAACGGCACGCGTTATCGCCCCGAGATTCTGGAAGTGAGAATCGAGCGCAACGGCCAGTCGCTGAATGTGGCCGACGTGCTGGAGTTCACGGTGGCCGAAGCCGCGCTGCTGTTTGCGCAGGACCGCGACGTGATCCGTGCGCTGCAGCCCATTGTCGATGTGGGCCTGGAGTATGTGAAGCTGGGACAGCCCGTGCCCACGCTCAGCGGGGGCGAGGCACAGCGCCTCAAGCTCGCGGGCTTCCTGGCCGAGGCGGCCAAGGCGCAGTCCAAATCCAAGCAGTCGCTGGCCAAGAAGGGCACGCTGTTCCTGTTCGACGAGCCGACCACGGGCCTGCACTTCGAGGACATTGCCAAGCTCATGCGCGCGCTGCGCAAGCTGCTGGACGCCGGCCATTCGCTGATCGTGATCGAGCACAACCTCGACGTGATCCGCGCCAGCGACTGGCTGATCGACCTGGGCCCCGAAGGCGGGGACGGCGGCGGTCTGGTCGTGGCCGAAGGCACGCCCGAGGATGTGCGCCACACCCCCGGCTCGCACACGGCCCAGGCCCTGCGCGAATACGACCTGGCCATGGGCGTGGGCGGCGAGGCCGTGCGCGAGGTGGCTCCCATGCTCTACAAGCCGGAGCGCAAGGCCACCCAGGTGCCGCAGGCCAAGAATGCGATCGAGATCGTCAACGCCAAGGAGCACAACCTCAAGAATCTCAGCGTCGATGTGCCGCGCGGCAAGTTCAACGTGGTGACTGGCGTCTCGGGCTCGGGCAAGTCCACGCTGGCCTTCGACATCCTGTTCAACGAAGGCCAGCGCCGCTACCTCGAATCGCTGAATGCCTATGCACGCTCCATCGTGCAGCCCGCAGGCCGGCCCGAGGTGGATGCGGTCTACGGCATTCCGCCCACGGTGGCCATAGAGCAGCGCCTGTCGCGCGGCGGGCGCAAGTCCACCGTGGGCACGACCACCGAAGTCTGGCATTTCCTGCGCCTGCTCTACGTGAAGCTGGGCGTGCAGCACTGCATTCACGACGATGCGGTGGTCCAGCCCCAGACCGAGGAAAGCATTGCGGCCCAGCTGATGACCCACTTCCGCGGCCAGACCATAGGCCTGCTAAGCCCCCTGGTGGTCAACCGCAAGGGCGTCTATACCGAGCTGGCCGACTGGGCCAGACCCAAGGGCTATACGCATCTGCGCGTGGACGGAGAGTTCCTGCCGACCACGGGTTTCCCGCGCATAGACCGCTTCAAGGAGCACACCATAGAGCTGCCCGTGGCCAGCGTGACGGTGACGGCCGCCAGCGAGGGCGAGCTGCGCGCGCATCTGCGCCAGGCGCTGGAGATCGGCAAGGGCGTGCTGCATGTGCTCTCGGGTCTGGAGAACCTGGCCGAGGCCATGCAGGGCGGGCATAGCACGGCCGGCATCGGTGCGCTGCAGGTGTTCTCCACCCAGCGCGCCTGCCCGGTCTGCGCCACCAGCTATGCCGAGCTGGATCCGCGCCTGTTCTCCTACAACAGCAAGCACGGCTGGTGTCCCGACTGCGTGGGCACGGGCGTGAAGCTGAGCAAGGACCAGCGCAAGGTCTATGACGACACCTTGCTGGCCGATGACAACCGCGGCCGCGAAGTGAAGTTCGAAGGCCAGGAAGTGGAAGATCTGGCCGAGGTCGAATGCCCGACCTGTCACGGCACGCGCCTGAACCCCACGGCCCGCGCCGTGAAGTTCCACGGCATAGGCATTACCGACGTTGCCCAGCTGTCCGTCTCCGACATGCGCCGCTGGGTGCAGCAGCTGGCGCTGTCGGGCCGTGAAGCGGACATTGCGCGCGACCTGATTCCCGAGATCCAGAGCCGCCTCGAATTCCTCGAGGAAGTGGGCCTGGGCTATCTGACGCTGGACCGCGGCGCACCCACGCTCTCGGGCGGCGAGGCCCAGCGCATCCGTCTCGCGGCCCAGCTGGGCAGCAATCTGCAGGGCGTCTGCTATGTGCTCGACGAGCCCACCATAGGCCTGCATGCGCGCGACAACCAGATCCTGCTGGGCGCCCTGCACAAGCTCGGCGACAAGGGCAATACGCTGGTGGTCGTGGAGCACGACGAGGACACGATTCGCCGCGCCGACCACATCATCGACATCGGTCCCAGCGCCGGCATACGCGGCGGACGCCTGGTGGCCGAGGGCACGGCGGCCGACATCATGGCGGCCGAGGACTCGGTCACGGGCCGCTACCTGCTGCACGCCATGCGTCACCCGTTCCAGCCGCGCCGCTGGGTGGGCGAGGGCGAGCCGCCCGCAGTGGCAGCTGCTGCAAAAACGGAAGCAGCTGCCGCGGAACAGCAGGCAGTTACAGAGGCTAAAACCTCCAAGACCCGCAAGAAGAAGGCGGTCGCCGCTACGGAAGTCGAAGCAGTACCGGAGTCCTCCGCGCTCAAGTGGCTGAGCGTGCTGGGCGCCCATATGCACAATCTGCAGAACGTGGATGCGCGCGTGCCGCTGGAGCGGCTGGTGGCGGTGACGGGTGTTTCGGGCTCGGGCAAGTCCACGCTGGCGCGCGACGTGCTGCTGGCCAATGTGGCGGCCTGGGTGGGCCAGCGCGCCACCAAGGCCGGGCGCGATGCCATGGACGCGGGCAAGGCGCCGGCGCTCGTGGGTTGCAAGGGGATCAAGGGCTTCGAGACCATTGATCGTGTTCTCGAAGTCGACCAGACGCCGATCGGCAAGACGCCGCGCTCCTGCCCGGCCACCTATATCGGCTTCTGGGACACCATACGCAAGCTGTTCGCCGAGACCCTGGAAGCCAAGGCGCGCGGCTACGCGGCCGGGCGCTTCTCGTTCAACACCGGCGAAGGCCGCTGCCCGGCCTGCGAAGGCCAGGGCATGCGCACCATCGAGATGAGCTTTCTGCCCGATGTGAAAGTGCCTTGCGAGGTCTGCCACGGCGCGCGCTTCAACCCCGAGACCCTGGCCGTGAGCTGGCGCGGCAAGAGCATTGGCGACGTGCTGCAGATGGAGGTGGACGAGGCCGTGGAGTTTTTCGCCTCCATGCCCAGCATCGCCCATCCGCTGCAGCTGCTCAAGGACGTGGGCCTGGGCTATCTGACTCTGGGCCAGCCTTCGCCCACGCTTTCGGGTGGCGAGGCCCAGCGCATCAAGCTGGTGACCGAACTGACCAAGGTGCGCGACGACGTGACCCGGCGCGGCCAGAAGGCGCCGCACACGCTGTACGTGCTCGACGAGCCCACGGTGGGCCTGCACATGGCCGACGTGGACAAGCTGATCCGCGTGCTGCACCGCCTGGTCCATGCGGGCCATAGCGTGATCGTGATCGAGCACGACCTCGATGTGATCGCCGAGGCCGACTGGATCATCGACCTGGGCCCCGAGGGCGGCCGGGACGGCGGCCGCATCGTCGCGGCCGGCACGCCCGAGGATCTGGTGCTGGCCGCCACGCATACCGGCAAGGCGCTGGCGCCCGTGCTGGCGCGCACCTGAGGCGCTGCCCCATGGCCCGCGAACAAGTGGTGTTCTGGCAGGCGCAGGCACCCGCCAAGCCCGCCTTTGGCGCGCCCTGCAACGGCTGCGGCCTGTGCTGCCTGGCCGAGCCCTGTCCCATGGGCATGCTGATCTCGCGCCGGCGCCAAGGGGCTTGCGCGGCGCTGCGCTGGGATGAGGAGGCGCTCCATTACCGCTGCGGCGTGCTGGAGGATGCGCGCCAGGCGGCGTCGCATGCCTCGGCCTGGCGCCGCGGGCTGGGCCGGCTCAGGCTGGCCCTGGCCAGGCGCTGGATCGCGGCAGGTGCGGGCTGCGATGCCCATCTGTGGGCCGAGGCCGCCGAATAAGCGGCGGACGCAGGCCGGCGTTGTCGGCTCTCCATTAATGTAAATATTGTGCAACGCCGAGGCCGGAAGCCGGCCGCGCCACACCGGAAACCAGCGGCTCGCTCAATAATGGCGGACTGAAAAGAGCGGCGCCACCAGGTTCGGATGCACGGTTGCACCGGGTAAGCCGCTGATCTATGTCTGACACTGTTGTTTTGCGTGGGCCCGAGCGGCCAGACCTGCTGCGCCACGAGGTGCTGGCCGATATCTTCGAAGCGACCGCCGCGACTCACCCCGAACAGATCGCGCTGATCGAGGGGCAGGGCGAGCAGCTGCGCCAGTGCAGCTATGCGGAGCTGGACGCCGATGCCAGCCGCGCCGCGCACCGGCTGATCGAGGCCGGCATCCGCCCCGGCGACATGGTGGGCCTGTGGCTGCCGCGCGGCATGGAGCTGCTCACGCTGCAGCTGGCGATCGCCAAGACCGGCGCGGCCTGGCTGCCCTTCGATGCCGAAACGCCCACCGAGCGCATTGCCACCTGCCTGGGCGATGCGAATGCCAAGGCGCTATTGATAGCGGAGCGGCAGACGCAGCTGGTGCAGGCCCAAGCAGGTATTTCAGCGCAGGTCTTCAGCGACACCGCACTGCTGGCGCCGCTGCCCACGGGCACGGCGCTGCGCCGGCGCGAGGGCGCGCTGCCCGGCCACCCGGCGTATGTGATCTATACCAGCGGCTCCACGGGCAAGCCCAAGGGCATCGCCATCACCCAGGGCAGCATCTGCCACTTTCTGCGCAGCGAGAATGCGCGGCTTGGCGTGCACCGGGGCGACAAGGTCTACCAGGGCTTCTCGGTGGCTTTCGACATGTCGTTCGAGGAGATCTGGATCAGCTATCTGGTCGGTGCGACGCTGTGGCTGGCGCCGCGCGAGATCGCCGGCGACCCCGAGGCCTTGCCGCGGGCTCTGATAGAGCAGCAGGTGACGGTGCTGCATGCCGTGCCCACGCTGCTGGCGTTGTTCGCACAGGACGTGCCGAATCTGCGCCTCATCAATCTCGGCGGCGAGATGTGCCCCGAATCGCTGGTGGCGCGCTGGGCCAATGGTCGGCGCCAGATGTTCAACACCTATGGACCGACCGAGGCCACGGTGTCGGCCAGCCTGGCCGAGCTCCGCGCCGGCGCGCCCGTGACCATAGGCACGCCGCTGCCCAACTACGGCCTGGTGGTGGTGCAGGTGATCGAGGCCGACAGCTTTCCGGCCGGCACCGCGCCCGCTCTGGTGGGCCTGCCTCAGGGCGAAGTCGGCGAGCTGTGCATTACCGGCCCCGGCGTGGCGGCCGGCTATCTGGGCCGCCCCGATCTGACGGCCGAGAAATTCCTCGCCAATCCCTGGGCCAACGGCCCGCACGATACGCGGCTGTACCGCACCGGCGATCTGGCGCGCATCGACGAACACGGCCAGATCCACTGTCTGGGCCGGGCCGACGACCAGGTCAAGATCCGCGGTTTTCGCGTGGAGCTCGGCGAGATCGAGGCCGTGCTGGCCCAGCAGCCGGGCGTGGGCACCACGGCCGTGCTGCTGCGCCAGGACGAGGGCATGGACCAGTTGGTGGCCTTCTACGTGCCCACCGAGGTCGCCGCACCGCCCGCGCATTCCGCGCTGCGCAGCGCGCTGGCCGAGCGCCTGCCGCCCTATATGGCGCCCGCGCGCTTCGAGGCACTGGCCGAGATGCCGCGCCTGACCTCGGGCAAGATAGACCGCAAGGCGCTCAAGGTCCAGCCGCTGTCCGCCGCGATGGATGCTTCAGGCTCCGACCTGCCCGAAACCCCGGCCGAGGAGTTGCTGTTCGCGGCCCTGGCCCAGCTTTTCCCGGGCCAGTCCATACGCCGCGGGCTGGATTTCTTCAGCGACCTGGGCGGACATTCGCTGTTCGCGGCGCGGCTGACCTCGCTGCTGCGCGCCGATGCGCGCTTTGCCCGGGCCACGGTGAGCACCATCTACCAGCAGCGCCACATAGGCCTGATCGCCGATGCGCTGCAGGCCGCCATGCTGGCCGACGATGAGGCCGCGGCCGGCGTGCCGCAGCGGCCGTTCCGCATCCATTCCGCGTGGCGGCGCTGGCGCTGCGGCGCGGCCCAGGCGGTGGCGATTCCGCTGCTGGTGCTGATCAAGATGGCGCAGTGGCTGGCGCCGTTCTTCACCTATCACTTCTTCACCGGCGACGAGAGTGACTCGGTGTGGTTTGCCGTGGCCATGTCGGTGCTGGCCTTCGCGATCGCCACCCTGGCCGAGTTCGCGATCGCCTGGGCCGGCAAATGGCTGGTCGCCGGGCGCCTCAAGCCCGGGCGCTACCCGCTGTGGGGATGGACCTATTTCCGCTGGTGGTTTGCCGACCGGCTGGTGGAGGCCGTGCCCATCGCGATGATCACCGGTTCCTCGCTGCACCCGCTGTGGCTGCGCGCGCTGGGCGCGAAAGTGGGGCGCGAGACCAATCTCGGCTCGATGACGGTGCGTGTGCCCGACCTGCTGGCCATAGGCGACGGCGTGAGCGTGGGCAATGCCGTGAGCCTGGAGAACGCGCGCGTCGAAGGCGGCGAGCTGGTGCTGGGCCGCATAGACATCGGCAACGAGGTCTGCATCGGCTCGTATGTGGTCGTGGAAGGCAATACCCGTCTCGAAGACTGGGCCCACCTCGAAGGCCAGTCGGCGCTGGCCGACGGCATGGTCCAGCCCGCGCGCAGCATCTGGGCCGGCTCGCCGGCGCGGGCCGTGGGGGAGTTCGACCCTGCCAGCCTGCCGCCGCGCCAGACCGCGGGCCGGCTGCGCCAGGCCTGGGAGATGCTGGTCTTCCTGACGGGCGGCCTGCTGGTGGCCATGCTGTTCTTCATGCCGGTGTTCCCGACCTTCATGCTGATCGACGTGCTCGACATCGAGGCGATCTCGGTGCGGCCGCTGCTGGAGCAGGGCGTGGTCGATGCGGCGGGCGCTTTCATACTGCGCTTTCTCAAGTTCTTCGTGCTGGCCCTGCCGTCCAGCCTGGTGCTGGTGGCCTGCACGGTGCTGGCGGCGGCACTGGTGCGCTATCTGTTCCTGCCGCGCACCCGGGCCGGCACCTGGCCCGTGCACAGCCGCCGCTACCTGGGCAAATGGCTGGTCAACCAGATCCAGGAGGCGAGCCTGGCCACGCTGCACGGCATCTACGCCACGGTCTACTCCTCCACCTGGTACCGGCTGCTGGGCGCCAAGGTGGGCAAGCAGACCGAGCTGTCCACGGCGCTGGGCGTGGTGCCCGACATGCTGACGCTGGGCGACGAGTGCTTTGTGGCCGATGCGGTGATGCTGGGCGACGAGCTCATTGACGGCGGCTGGATGACGGTCAAGCCCACGGTGGTGTCGCGCCGCAGCTTCATAGGCAACGGCGCCTATGTGCCCGATGGCTCGACCATCCCCGAGAACGTGCTCATAGGCGTGATGACCGCCGTGCCGCGCAACGCCGACATGCAAAGCGGCGACACCTGGCTGGGCGCACCCGCGATCAATCTGCCTGCGCGCGAGGTGGCTCAGGGCTATCCCGAGCATCTGACCTTTGCGCCCTCACCCTGGCGGCGCCTGGGGCGCGGCCTGGTCGAGGCGGCCCGCATCGCCGCTCCGCATGCGCTGGTCATCGCCGTGGGCTATGCCATCGTGCTCGATGCCATGCCGCTGGCTTCCGACGGGCGCTGGGGCGCCGTGGTGGTGGACCTGGCCGTGTCGGGCGTGATCTTCGGCATGGTCGCCTTCCTGGTGGTGGCGCTGTTCAAATGGCTGACGATCAGGCGCTACGGCAAGACGGCCGTGCCCATGTGGACGCCTTTTGTCTGGCTCTCCGAGGCCGCGACCAATATGTACGAGGGCATGGCCGTGCCCAACTTCCTGCGCTATCTGCGCGGCACGCCCTGGCTGCCGCTGGCCATGAACCTGATGGGCTGCAAGATCGCGGCCAGCGTCTATCTGGACACCACCGACATCACCGAGCATGACTGCGTGACCATCGGCGCCCACAGCGAGCTCAACGCGCTGTGCTGCCCGCAGACCCATCTTTTCGAGGACCGGGTGATGAAGATAGACCATGTGTCCATAGGCAGCCGCGTGACCATGGGCGCGCGCTGCACCGTGCTCTACAGCGCCAGCGTGGGTGACGATGTGCAGCTCGGGCCGCTGACCCTGGTGATGAAGGGCGAGACCCTGCCCGCGCGCACGCGCTGGGAGGGCGCGCCGGCCGCACCGGCCCGGCGCCGCACCGGGACGGCCTGATGCAGATCCGGCCCTGCCTCTTTGCCGGCGCGCAGCGGGTCGGAGCGCCCCAGCTGCGGCTGGTGCAGGGCCTGGACGCCACAGACCGCGACAGGGCGCGCGGCCAGGCCCGTGCGGCACTGCGTGCCTGCCTGGCGCCCGAGCTGGGCTGTGCCGAGACCGAGCTGGAGATCGGCAACCTGCGCAACCAGGCGCCTAGCCTGCGACTGCGCGGCAAGCCGCTGGCGGCGCCGCACTGTTCCATCAGCCATGCGCCGGGACTGGCGCTGCTGGCCTGGCATGGCCGGGGCGCGCTAGGCGTGGACATCCAGGCCGTGGACGCGGCCGCGCCGCGCCGCGAGTTCGAGGATGTGGCGCGCCTGTTTCTGAAGCCGGAAACGGCTCAGGCGCTGCTGGATATTGCGCCGGACACTCTTTTTTTCGAAGCATTTGCGAGCGCCTGGACGCAGCACGAGGCCAGGCTCAAATGCGCGGGCCTGGGCCTGGCGGAATGGAGCGTGGAGCGGCAGGCGCGGCTGGCGGGCATGGACTGCGCGCAGCTAGCGCCCGCGGCTGGCTATGCGGGCGCCGTGGCCTGGTATGGCGGCGGCGCGCGCTGAAGCGTCGAGCGGCGGCCGGATCTGCTGTTCCCCTACTGCATCCAGCCGCCGCGCCTGGCGTGAATGCGCGTCCAGCCATCATCGAGCCTGCCGCCGTGGATTTCGCAGGCGGCCTGCTTGTTGACCGTGTTCTCGCTGGTGCCGCCGAGATAGTTGCTCACCACGACCCGCACGGGTAGGTTGATGGTCAGCACCCGGCTTTCCTTGGTGAAGTCCAGGTAGCGGGTGTCGGGCGGCAGCTGCAGCTCTTTCTTGTACCAGTCCAGGCACATCTGCGCTTCGCGCTCGAGTGCGGACTCGGGCAGGTGCTTGGGCGGTGGCGCAAGCGGGGTGCTGGGCTCCTGCGGCACGGAGATGATGCGGCCGCTGCCCGACAGTGGTGCGCTTTGGCTAGGAGCCGTGGGCACGATGGGCGTGCTGCTGCTGCCCACGGGGCAGCTGGTGTCCTGATACCAGATCCGGCTGCCGTCGCTGCACCTCAGAACGGCCGAGGCCGTGGGGCTGAAGGCCGCCAATATCAGCAAATACAGCAGGTGTTTCATGCTCAAGCCTAGTGACAGGGATCGCTGCATTGTCCGCGATGGGCCGCGCATCACGATTTCAAGCGCCAAGGCTGCCGGAGGCAGCCTTGGCGGGTGAGCGCGGCGCTTACTGGAAGCCCAGGGTATGCGGCAGCCAGGTCGACAGCGCAGGGATGAAGGTCAGCAGGCACAGCACCACGAAGTGGGCCAGCAGGAACAGCGGCATCTCGCGCGTGAGTTCGGTGATGGACACGCGCGTGGCCACCGAGGTCACGAACAGCAGGCCGCCCACGGGCGGCGTGATCATGCCCAGCGTGAGGTTGACGATGACCACCATGGCGAAGTGCGTGGGATCTATGCCCAGGCTGGCCGCGATGGGCGCCAGTATGGGCACGAGGATCATCACGCCGGGCAGCGGCTCCATGAAGATGCCGAAGATCAGCAGCAGGATGTTTACCGCGATCAGGAACATCACGGGCGACAGCTGCCAGCTCACGATGAGTTCGGACAGGTATTGCGGAATGCCTTCCACGGTCAGCACCCAGGCAAAGGCCGCCGAGGTGGCCATGACCAGCAGCACCGAGGCCGTGAGCATGGCCGAGCGCGCGAGGATGCCAGGCACGGCCGACCATTGCAGCGTGCGGTAAATCCATTTGCCGCAGATCAGCGCATAGAACACGGCGACCACCGAGGCCTCGGTGGGCGTGAAGATGCCGAAGCGGATGCCGACCACGATGAGCACGATGAGCATCAGCGCCGGTATGGCCTTGAAGCTGTTGACCCACATCTCGCGCGCGCTGGGGCGCGGTTCGGTGGAGCGGTAGTCGCGCTGCTTGCAGACCCACCAGTTGACGGCCGCCATGGCCAGCGCGATCAGGATGCCGGGGATGAAGCCGGCCATGAACAGGCCGCCGACCGAGACATGCTCGTCCTGCAGCGCATAGATGATCATGCTGACCGAGGGCGGGATGATGGGGCCGACGATGGCCGTGCTGGCCGTCAGCGCGGCTGCATAGGGGCGGCCGTAGCCGGCCTTGTCCATCATCTTGACCATCATGGAGCCGGGGCCGGCCGCATCGGCCAGGGCCGAGCCCGAGATGCCCGAGAACAGCGTCAGCGACAGCACGTTGGCATAGCCCAGGCCGCCGCGCAGATGGCCCACGAACTGGGCCGCAAAGCGCAGCAGCACATGGGTCAGCGCACCGCCCGACATCAGCTCGGCCGCGAGGATGAAGAAGGGCACGGCCATCAGCGGAAAGCTGTCTATGCCCGTGAACATCTCCTTGAAGACGATGAGCTGCGGATAGCGGCCGCCGACGAACACGGCCAGCGCGGCCGAGATGGCCAGCGCGAAAGCCACCGGAAAGCCCAGCGCGAGCAGGACGACGATGGCGATGAAAAGAGTGATACCCATGGTGTCTTCCCGTTCAGATCGACGCCGCGGCGTCTGCGTCCATCTCGGTGGATTCTGCGAAATCGCCCGCGCCGATGTAGCCGCGCGCGATGAACAGCAGATGCACCAGCATCAGCACAAAGCCCGCGGGCATGGCGGCGTAGATGAAGGAGATGGGAATGTCGGTGGCGGCCGTGGTCTGGAAGCGCGTGGCGTACACGTATTGCGAAGAGGTCACGGTCATCACGGCGAAGAACAGGGCCAGGCCGGCCACGACCAGAGTGCGGATGATTTGTGCGCTTTTGGTGCTCACGGCGCGGTGCAGATTGTCGATGGCCACATGGCCGCCGAAGCGCAGCACCAGGCCGGCACCCAGGAAGGTGACCCAGATCATCATGTGGCGGGCCACTTCCTCGGCCCAGACTATGGAGTCGCCCGTGGTGTAGCGCAGCACCACGTTGGCAAAGACGATGCAGGCCATGGCCAGCAGCAGGGCGATGAGCAGCCAGCGGTTGCAGGCCACCAGAAGGCGTTCAATACGATCAAGCATAGGGGTCGGGGTGGGACGCGAGAGCAGCGGCGGGCTGCCGTCCTCACCGAGTTGGTTAGCGGCGCAATCATCCGGGAGCGGACCTGATTAAGCCATTGGTAATGACCGCAGCCGTGGTTGCTGCGGTGATCGGTGCTTCAACGCACCAGGCCGGGCATGGGCCCGGCCTGCTGTCCCTGGCGCGCCCGGGATTACTTGGTGGCGGTGATGGTGTCCAGAGTCTTCTGGCCGAACTTCTTCGCGTATTCCTTGTAGGCCGGCTCCAGCGCCGTGCGGAATGCAGCCTGGTCCACCTTCTCGACGACCTTCATGCCGTTGGCCTTGGCTTCCTCCACGCCCTTCTTTTCCACGCTGTCCACAAAGGCGCGCGAAGCGATGGCGCCCTTCTTCGCGCCTTCGGTGAAGGCCGCCTTCTGGCTGGCGGACAAAGTGCCCCAGAACGAGGGCGAGACAATCAATGCCATGGGGGCGTAGACATGGGCGGTCAGCGTCAGGTGCTTTTGCACCTGCCACAGCTTGGCCGAGCTCAGCACGGAGATCGGATTCTCCTGGCCGTCGATGGTGCCCTGTTGCAGAGCGCCGATCACCTCGGGCCAGGACATGGGCGTGGGCGAGGCGCCCAGCGTGCGGAAGGCCGTGATGTGCACGGGGTTCTCGGTCACGCGGATCTTCAGGCCCTTGAGGTCGGCCACGCCGTTGACCGCATGCTTGTTGTTGCTGAGGTGGCGGAAGCCCTGCTCGCCCCAGGCCAGGGCCACGAGGCCGCGCTTCTGGAACTTGGCCAGCAGCTCCTGGCCGAAAGCGCCGTCCATCACGGCACGTGCATGCTGGGTGTCGCGGAACAGGAAGGGGATGTCCACCACGCCCACATCGGGCACGAAGTTGCTCAGTGCGCCGGTGGAGACGATGGCCGCTTCCACGGTGCCCAGCTGCAGGCCTTCGATCAGCTCGCGCTCGCCGCCCAGGGCCGAGGAGGGGAACTGCTTGAACTTGTAGGCGCCGTTGCTGCCTTTTTCCACGGTCTCGGCCCAGGCGTTGGCGGCAGCGCCGTAGTGCGAGTTCACGGCCAGGGCATAGCCAATCTTGACTTCCTTGCCCTGGGCAAAAGCAGCACCGGCTGCCAGGGTTGCGGTAGTGGCCACGGCGGTGGCGACAAAGGTGCGACGGATCATGCTCATGGCAGTACTCTCTCCCTAGTTATGTCTTTGGAAATAAACGTAAAAATTGTAGTGAGTACCAACCAGTAGGCAGGCCCGATAAGGGGCTCGTCTTGTGCGTGTCATGGCATCGCGAAACGCGATGTCGTGGCCTGGGAACGCAGTTTCGATGTGGCCTGCCCCGAGCCCAATAAAAAAGCCGGCAGAGTGGGTTCTGTCGGCTTTTTCATAGCTGCTTGCGCTTGCTGCAAAAGACTTTCAGCAATGAATATCTTTGGATTGATTGCTTTTCAAGCGCTGCAAGCTCCTATTTTTGCTGCGATAGCAGGTGATCGGCAAGCTGCACAAAACCGTCGCCGCGCTCGGCCTGCGTCACATAGCGCGGCAGGTGCTTGAGCTGGGGCTCGAAGCGCGCGATATTGGCCACGCCCACGCTGTGGGGCATGTGCTCGAACATCAGCTGGTCGTTGGTGGAGTCGCCGATATAGATCCAGCGCTCCAGCGTGGCGTCCAGATCGATGTCGAACAAGGCCCGGGCGATCCAGCGCGCGCCTTCGAGCTTGTTGTGCTCGCCGAACCAGCCGTTGATATGGATGGAACTCACGGTGGCGTTCATGCCCGCGGCCTTCATGATGGCCACGCAGGCCTCGATATCGGCCTGCGGCATCTGCGTGAACTCGCTGTGGTCCACGGCAATATCGCATTCGCGGCCGGCCGAGTCGGTGGCGCGGTTGGCGCCCGGAACCCGGGACTCGACCTCGGCCAGCACTTGCTGCATGCGCGCGAAGTTGGCGCTGCGCGTGGCGTCGTCCTGCTGGTAGAGCTTGTCGAGCACGCCCAGAGCGTTCTTCTTCAGTGCCACGGCGCCGTTCTCGGCCACGATGGCGTCCACGGGCCAGGCGGAGGCAAACGGCACACTCCAGCCCACGGGACGACCGGTGATGGGCACGACCTTGAGGCCGGCATCCTTCAGGCGCGCGATGGCGGCCACCACATGCTCGGGCACCACGCCCTCGGTGGTCAGCGTGTCGTCGATATCGGTCAGCACGCCCAGCAGATTCTGGGGAACCGGCAGTTCAGACAAAGGGCGCAGAAATTCTTGGCTCACAAAACAACTTTCTCAATCTTGATCCACGCATAGAACCGGCGCGGCCCAACTCAGAGACATCGAGCAAGAGCCGCCTCGCAGCGAGGATGTCGTCCCGCTCCGGCGCGAAGCGCCAGAGAGGGGGAAGCGGCGGGGCCGCCTAGGCGGAGCCGCTCAGGGGGTGAGGCTCAGTTTGCTGAGCCTAGTGCCAGGCCGGCGTGCTCGCGCAGCGGGTGGAAGTGGATCTTGGGGAAACGCTCCTGGGCCAGGCGCACGTCGTAGGGGCTGGTGCACAGATAGGCCAGGGTGTCGGCCGCATCGTGCGCCAGGCGCATGGGGTAGGCGTTCTCGAACTCGCGCAGCTCGGCCGGGGTATCGGCCGTGATCCAGCGCGCGCCCGTGTACTGGCAGCCCTCGAGGCGCACGTCGCAGTCGTACTCGGTCTTGAGGCGGTGCTGTACCACTTCGAACTGCAGCTGGCCCACGGCGCCCAGCAGCATATTGCCGCCGACATCGGGCTTGAAGACCTGGATCGCGCCTTCCTCGCCCAGCTGCATCAGGCCCTGCTGCAGCTGCTTGGTGCGCAGCGGGTTCTTGAGCACCACGGTCATGAACATTTCGGGCGCGAAGAAGGGCAGGCCGGTGAACTGCAGATTGGGGCCGTCGGTGATGGAGTCGCCCAGCTGCACGCCACCGTGGATGGTGAAGCCGATGATGTCGCCCGCGTAGGCTTCATCGACGGCCTCGCGGCGCTGGCTCATGAAGGTCACCACGGAGGTGGGGCGCAGCTCCTTGCCGGTGCGCTGCACCTTCATCTTCATGCCGGGCGTGTATTTGCCGCTGGCCACGCGCACAAAGGCGATGCGGTCGCGGTGGTTGCTGTCCATATTGGCCTGGACCTTGAACACCACGCCGGAGAAGCCGTCATCCTCGGGGCGCACGATGCGCTCCTCGCGGTTGCGGTTGACCTCGGCGAAGGCCACGCGCGGGCCGGGCGGGGGCGACATGTCGACCACGGCGTCCAGCACTTCCATCACACCGAAGTTGTTCACGCCGGAGCCGAAGAACACGGGGGTGAGCTTGCCGGCCAGGAAGGCCTCGTGGTCCCACTCGGCCGAGGCGCCCACGGCCAGCTCCATGGATTCCAGCGCATCGTCGAAGGCCTGGCCGAAGCGGGCACGCAGCTTGTCGCCTTCGGCGAGCGGGATGACTTCAAAGTCCTTGGGGCCCCGGTCGCTGCCGGGGGCGAACACCGTCATGCTTTGCGTGCGCAGGTTGATGATGCCGCCGAAGCTCTTGCCCTGGCCCACGGGCCAGGTGATGGGGCAGCAGGGCATGCCCAGCTCGCGCTCCACCTCGTCCATGATGTCCAGCGGGTCGCGCACTTCACGGTCGAACTTGTTGATGAAGGAGATGATGGGGGTGTCGCGCTGGCGGCAGACCTCGATCAGGCGGCGGGTCTGCGATTCCACGCCGTTGGCCGCGTCGATCACCATCAGCGCCGAGTCCACGGCAGTGAGCACGCGGTAGGTGTCTTCCGAGAAGTCCTTGTGGCCGGGGGTGTCGAGCAGGTTGATCACGTGGTCGCGGTAGCTCATCTGCATCACCGAGGACGCCACCGAGATGCCGCGCTGTTTCTCGATCTCCATCCAGTCGGAGGTCGCGTGGCGGCTGGCCTTGCGGCCCTTGACGGCGCCGGCGATCTGGATCGCGCCCGAGAACAGCAGCAGCTTTTCGGTCAGCGTGGTCTTACCCGCGTCCGGGTGGGAGATGATGGCGAACGTACGACGGCGCCGGGTTTCAGAGGCGTATGACACGGTTTTGAATGCAGTTTCGTCAGCGCTGCGGCTGGCATGCTGAAAGAGTTGCGGCCGGCGAGGCGCTGGCCGCATGAGGTCTGCCGGGAAGGAGCAGACGGCTACGGAATTCCTTGAGGCCTACTATTTTATAGGGTGGGCGATTCTCTGTCGGCTTGCGGGGCAGGCCGGTGCGCTATCCCGCAGCCGGTACGGCCACGGCCTGCGGAGCACAATGGAGCCGGTCTGCCGATTTTCCCGAAAGCCATGCACCGCGCCACGCCGCCCCTATCCGATAACGCCCCGCCGGCACCAGCTGCACCGGTCTGGATCAAGCGCGGCACGCCCGAGTACCGGCGGGTCAGCCTGGCCCTGTTTCTGGCCGGCTTCGCGACCTTCTCGCTGCTGTACTGCGTGCAGCCGCTGCTGCCCGAGCTGGCCCGCACCTTTGCCGTGAGCCCCGCGCAAAGCGCGCTGGCTTTGTCGGTGTCCACGGCCTGCCTGGCGGTCTCCATCGTGCTGGCCGGCGCTCTGTCCGAGGGGCTGGGCCGGCGCAAGCTGATGTTCATCTCCATGGCCCTGGCGGCGCTGTGCAATCTGCTCGCCTCTTTTTTGCCGCAATGGCACGCGCTGCTGGCCGCGCGCGCCCTGGAAGGCATTTTGCTCGGCGGCGTGCCGGCCGTGGCCATGGCCTATCTGTCCGAGGAGATCGACCCCAAGGGCCTGGGTTTTGCCATGGGACTGTATGTGGGCGGCACGGCCCTGGGCGGCATGCTGGGACGCGTGGGCATGAGCGCCATGACGGAGTTCTGGGGCTGGCGCCAGGCGCTGGCCGCGCTGTCGGTCATGGACCTGGCCGCGGCCCTGGGCTTTGTCTGGCTGCTGCCCAATTCGCGCAACTTCATCAAGAAAAGCGGCCTGGGCGCCCGCTACCACCTGCAGGCCTGGGGCCAGCATCTGCGTCACCCAGGTCTGCCGCTGCTGTTCCTG
Source organism: Comamonas guangdongensis (assembly GCF_041079535.1). Lineage (NCBI taxonomy): Bacteria > Pseudomonadati > Pseudomonadota > Betaproteobacteria > Burkholderiales > Comamonadaceae > Comamonas > Comamonas guangdongensis. Next base: position 20,439 of record NZ_JBFYGN010000022.1, read on the forward strand.
ATCGCCTTCGGCCTGATGGGCGTGTTCGTCAGCATCTACAACTACGCGGGCTTTCTGCTGGGCGTCGCGCCCTATCACATGGGCCAGCTGCAGATCAGCCATATCTTCTACGCCTACCTGTTCGGCATCGTGGCCTCGCCCGTGGCCGGCGGCCTGGCCGACAGGCTGGGGCGCGGCCCGGTGCTGATCGCGGGCACGCTGCTGATGGCGGCCGGCCTGGTGCTGACCCTGTTTGAGCCGCTGGCGGCTGTCGTGGCCGGCATCGTGCTGCTGACCGCGGGATTTTTCGTGGCGCACTCGGTGGCCAGCGGCTGGGTCGGGCGTCTTGCGACCCAGGCCAAGGGCCATGCCTCGTCGCTCTACCTCTGGGGCTATTACATGGGCTCCAGCGTGCTGGGCGCCGGGGCCGGCTGGTTCTGGTCGCGCTGGGGCTGGTCGGGCGTGGGTTCGGTGGCCCTGCTGGTGCTGGCCCTGGTGCTGGCGCTGGCTTGGCGCGTGCAACAGCTGGCCGCGCGCCAGGCGGCCGCCTGTGCCTCCTGAACCCGGCATCTTGATGCCGTCTTGATACCGCCCCGGCCAATCTCTACCCGCTCTTGACGGGCAAATTTCTACATTTTCTTCATCGCAACCAGGCCGCGTGACGGCCAGCGGGAGGAAATGAATGACTAGCAACTGGATCGAAGTCCTGGCCGTCTGCACGGCCCTGGGGCTGTTTGCCTATTTGGGCTATGCGCTGCTGCGCCCCGAGAAATTCTGAGGAGGCGCCATGCAAGTGCTGCAAGACCTTGTTTTCGTGGGCCTGACGGTCGCCTGCTTTGTCGGCCTGCTGTGCTTTGTGCGCGCGCTGACGCATATCTGAGAGGGAGCACGCTATGTGGTTACCCTGGATGGAATATGCCGCCGTGCTGGCGCTGATGACGCTGCTGACCATTCCCATGGGCAAGTGGCTGGCACGCTGTTTTACCGGCGAGCACCATACCTGGCTGGAACGCCTGACCTATGCGGCTTTCGGCGTGAATCCGCAGGAGCGCATGGGCTGGCTGCGCTATGGCTCGGCCCTGCTGCTGTCGAACGCCGTGATGATGCTGCTCGGCTATCTGATCCTGCGCCTGCAGGGCAGCCTGCCGCTGAATCCGCTGGAGATCGCGGCCCAGGCCCCCGATCTGGCCTTCAACACGGCCTCGTCCTTCATCACCAATACCAACTGGCAGGCCTATGCGGGCGAGAACAGCCTCAGCAATGCCACGCAGATGGCGGCCATCACCTTTCTGATGTTTGCGGGCGCGACCACGGGCGTGGCGGCCGGCGCGGGCTTTGTGCGCGGCCTGGCGCGCTCCAGCAGCGAGGACATCGGCAACTACTGGGTCGACTATGTGCGCGTGTTCTGGCGCGTGCTGTTGCCGCTGTCCTTCGTCATGGCGCTGGTCTATGTCTGGCAGGGCATGCCGCAGACGCTGCACGCCGAGACCGTGGCGACCACGCTAGAAGGCGCGAAGCAGCAGCTGCTGATGGGGCCGGTGGCCAGCTTTGAAAGCATCAAGCACCTGGGCACCAACGGCGGCGGCTTCTTCAGCATGAATGCGGCCCACCCGTTCGAGAACCCCACGCCGCTGACCAATGTGCTGCACATCTTCTCCATGCTGCTGATACCCGCGGGCATGACCTACGCCTTCGGCTCCATGCTGCTGCGCCGCCGCCAGGGCTGGGTGCTGTTCGGCGCCTGCCTGGTGATGTTCGTCGGCTTTCTGAGCCTGGTGTTCGTGGCCGAGCAAAGCGGCAGCGGCCTGCTGGAGCGCGCCGGCGCGAACCAGCAATGGAGCCTGACCCAGCCGGGCGGCAATATGGAAGGCAAGGAGCTGCGCTTCGGGATTGTGGACACGGCGCTGTTCGTGACCACGACCACGGCCGCGACCACGGGCTCGGTGAATGCCATGCATGATTCGCTGACCCCGCTGGGCAGCATCACGCCGCTGGCGCAGATGATGCTCAACTGCGTGTTCGGCGGCGACGGCGTGGGCCTGATCAACCTGATCCAGTACGCGATTCTCACAGTGTTCCTGGCCGGCATGATGATAGGCCGCACGCCCGAGTTCCTGGGCAAGAAGATCGAGGTGCGCGAGATCAAGCTGGTCATGCTCGCGGTGCTTGCGCAGCCGGCCAGCATCCTGGGCTTCACGGCGCTGGCCGTGCTCTGGCCCGATGCCGCGGCCAGCCTCAACAACCACGGCCCGCATGGCTTCTCGGAAATCCTCTACGCCTATGCCTCGGCCACGGCCAACAACGGCTCGGCCTTCGCGGGGCTGAATGCCAACACGCCGTACTTCAACGTCACGATAGGCCTGGCCATGCTCGTGGGGCGCTTTCTCACGCTGCTGCCCATGCTGGCCGTGGCCGGCTCCATGGCGGCCAAGACCACGGTGCCTGCGGGCCCGGGCACCTTCCCCACGGCCACGCCGCTGTTCATGGGCCTGCTGGTGTTCGTGGTGCTGGTGGTGGGCGGGCTGACCTTCCTGCCGGCCCTGGCCCTGGGCCCGGTGATCGAACATCTGCAGATGCTGGTCGGCCAGCTGTACGCATAAACCAACTTTGCCAGAGGTGCGCGGCACAGGCGCACCAAGGAGCAAGCAATGAAATCCTCTTCTCAAACTCTTTGCGCCGCGGCTTCTGCGGCATCGGCTGCGGTGTCGCCGCAGGCGGATACGGCGCCGGCTTCCTGGGGGCGTCTGCTGGGCAGCAGCCTGCGCGCCGCCGTGGTGGTGATGCTGGTGTCGGGCATTGCCTATCCGCTGCTGACCACGGGCGTGGCCCAGGCCCTGTTCGCGCAGGCCGCCAATGGCAGCCTGATCGAGCGTCACGGCCGCATCGTGGGCTCGGCCCTGATAGGCCAGCAGTTCACGGGCGCCCGGTATTTCCATGGGCGCCCCAGCGCCACCACGGCTGCTGACCCCGAAAAAGAGGGTGCCAGCATCGCCGCGCCCTATAACGCGGGCCTGTCGGGTGCCAGCAACCAGGGCGTGACGCACCAGGACCTGGCCCAGGCCGTGGCCCGGCGCGTGGCGCAGTACCGGCAGGAGAACGGCCTGGCCGCCGATGCCGAAGTGCCGGTGGATGCCGTGACGGCTTCGGCATCGGGGCTGGACCCGCATATCTCGGTGGCCAACGCCCTGCTGCAGCTGCCACGCGTGGCGCAGGCGCGCCATCTGCACCAGGCCAAGGTACAGGAGCTGCTGGACCAGGCCACGCAGCAGCGCACCCTGGGCCTGCTGGGCGAGCCGCGCGTGAACGTGCTGCAGCTCAATCTGGCACTCGATGCCTTGCAGCCAGCCGCTCAGGCCAAGGAGTAAGCCATGCGCAAACAAAAAATGACGACGGGCAGCGGCCTGTTTGATGCCAAGCTGGTGCGCGCCGCGCTGTGGGACGCCGTGCACAAGCTCTCGCCCCGCACGCAGTGGGGCAATCCCGTGATGTTCGTGGTGTATCTGGGCGCCATTCTCACCAGCCTGCTCTGGGGGCAGAACCTGATGGAGCCGGCCAGCCAGAACAACGGCTTTGTGCTGGCGATCGCGCTGTGGCTGTGGTTCACCGTGCTGTTTGCCAACTTCGCCGAAGCCCTGGCCGAAGGCCGCAGCCGCGCCCAGGCCGCCAGCCTGCGCAGCATGAAGCGGGACACCGTGGCCAAGGTGCTGCAGCAGCCGCGCTACGACAGCTCATGGATTCCCATGCGCGCCAGCGAGCTGCGCAAGGGCGTGACGCTGCTGATCGAAGCCGGCGACACGATAGCGCTGGACGGCACGGTGATCCAGGGCGTGGCGACGGTGGACGAGAGCGCCATCACCGGTGAATCGGCGCCCGTGATCCGCGAGGCCGGCGGCGACTTCTCCTCGGTCACGGGCGGCACGCGCGTGCTGTCGGACTGGCTGATTGTGGAGGTCACCGTCAATCCCGGCGAATCCTTTCTGGACCGCATGATCTCCATGGTCGAATCGGCCAAGCGCCAGAAAACACCTAACGAGCTCGCGCTGACGATTCTGCTCGTGGGCCTGACCCTGGTGTTTCTGATGGTCATCGTCACGCTGTGGCCGTTCTCGGCCTTTGCCGTGGCGCAGACGGGCTCGGGCACCGTGGTCGGCATCGCCGTGCTGGTGGCGCTGCTGGTCTGCCTGATCCCGACCACGATTGGCGGCCTGCTGTCGGCCATAGGCGTGGCCGGCATGAGCCGCATGATGCAGGCCAATGTGATCGCCACCTCGGGCCGTGCCGTGGAGGCCGCGGGCGATGTGGACGTGCTGCTGCTGGACAAGACCGGCACCATCACCCTGGGCAATCGCCAGGCCAGCGACTTCCTGCCGGCTCCGGGCGTCACGGCCCAGCAGCTGGCCGAGGCCGCGCAGCTGTCGTCGCTGGCCGACGAAACCCCCGAAGGCCGCAGCGTGGTGGCCCTGGCCCATGAGCGCCATGGCCTGCCCGAGCACGGCAGCGCCGAGGTGCAGACCGAGTTTCTGCCCTTCACCGCGCAGACGCGCATGAGCGGCGTGGACCTGCTCTCGGCCCAGGGCCGGCGCAGCCTGCGCAAGGGCGCGGCCGATGCGGTGCGCCGCCACGTGGAGGCGCTGGGCGGCAGCTTCCCCAGCCAGGTGCAGCTGTCCGTGGACAATGTCTCGCGCAAGGGCAGCACGCCGCTGGTCGTGGCCGACGGCGCCAAGGTACTGGGCGTGATCGAGCTCAAGGACATCGTCAAGTCCGGCATGCGCGAGCGCTTTGCCGAGCTGCGCCGCATGGGCATCAAGACCGTGATGATCACCGGGGACAACCCGCTGACGGCGGCCGCCATCGCGGCCGAGGCCGGCGTGGACGACTATCTGGCCGAGGCCACGCCCGAGGACAAGCTGCGCCTGATCCGCACCCATCAGGCCGCGGGCCGGCTCGTGGCCATGACGGGCGACGGCACCAACGATGCGCCGGCCCTGGCCCAGGCCGATGTGGCCGTGGCCATGAACAGCGGCACCCAGGCCGCCAAGGAGGCCGGCAATATGGTGGACCTGGACAGCAATCCCACCAAGCTCATCGAGGTGGTGGAGACCGGCAAGCAGATGCTGATGACGCGCGGCGCGCTGACCACCTTCAGCATCGCCAACGACGTGGCCAAGTATTTCGCCATCATCCCGGCGGCCTTCGTCGGCACTTATCCACAGCTGGCCTCGCTCAACGTGATGCAGCTGCACAGCGCCGACTCGGCCATCCTGAGTGCCGTGATCTTCAACGCGCTGATCATCATCGCCCTGGTGCCGCTGGCGCTGCGCGGCGTGCGCTACCGCGCCGTGGGCGCCGCCGTGCTGCTGCGCCGCAATCTGCTGATCTACGGTCTGGGCGGGCTGATCGTTCCCTTTGTGGGCATCAAGCTCATAGACATGCTGCTGGCCCTCTTCGGCCTGGTTTAACCCCTCTTCACGCCTGCCTCCCATCCCGCTCCGGTATCCGGGGCGGGCAGGGGCTGGTCTTGCCCGAGCTTTCCTCATCATGTGCAAATCTTTCCCATCGGCGCTGGCCGTATCGCGTTCCCTGGCCGCTTCGGCCGCGTTCGGTCTCGCCGCCATCGCGGCGGCAATCCCGGCCCTGGCCGAGGACGGCCAGGCCTCGGCCGCGGCAGCAGACAGGCCCTCCGCCTGGCCGGTCACGGGCAGCCTGAGCCTGCTCAGCGACTACCGCTTTCGCGGCATCTCCCAGACCTGGCGCGGCGCCGCCGTGCAGGGCGGCATCGAGCTGGCTCTGCCGCAGGGCTGGTATCTGGGCAGCTCGCTGTCCAATGTCTCCACCCACAGCTATGCCCAGGGCCAGGGGCTGGAGCAGGACATCTATGGCGGCTGGCGCGCCGAAGTGGCGCCGGGCTGGCAGCTGGACACGGGCCTGCTGCACTACCGCTATCCGGGCGCCAGACTGGCGGCGGACAATGGCGCGGGCAAGCGCTTCGACACCACCGAGGCCTATCTGGGCGCCAGCCATGGCGGCTTCAGCGCCAAATGGTCGCTGGCGCTGAGCCCGTACTTCGGCCTGCAGGACGGCACGGCGGGCTCCGCCTTCGCCACGGCGCTGGCGCCGGCCGGCAGCAGCCGCGGCAGCCAGTACCTGGATCTGAACTACCAGCATGGCCTGGGCGACTGGGCCACGCTGGGCCTGCACGGAGGCTATACCTATGTGCGCAATTACAGCGCGGTTTCCTATGCCGACTGGCGCCTGTCCCTGGCCAGGAGCTGGGGCGGATGGACCGCGACCCTGGCCTATGCGGGCACCTCGGCCGATGCCCGCTACTACAGCGCCGCCAACGGCCAAGGCCAGCTGCGCAGCCTGGGCCGCAGCGGCTGGGTGCTGGGCCTGAGCGCGGCCTTTTGACCGGTTTGAGTGATACGCTGATTACCCCATGCCCGCCAACAATCTCCCCCCGATCGCCCCGCGCCCCGATCCCGATGCGCTGGTGGCCCAGCTGCAGGCCGAGCGGCAGCAGGCCGCGCGCGGCAAGCTGCGCATCTACTTCGGCTCCAACGCCGGGGTGGGGAAGACCTATGCCATGCTGGCCGCCGCGCTGCGCGAGCGCCAGGCCGGGCGCTCGGTGCTGGTGGGCCTGGTGGAGACGCACGACCGGGCCGAGACCGAACAGCAGCTGCACGACCTCGAGCAGCTGCCGCGCCGCATGCTGGCCTACCAGGGGCGGCAGCTGTCCGAGTTCGATCTCGACGCCGCGCTGGCACGCCACCCCGATGTGCTGCTGCTGGACGAGCTGGCCCACAGCAATGTGAGCGGCTCGCGCCACCCCAAGCGCTGGCAGGACGTGCAGGAGCTGCTGGACGCCGGCGTCAATGTCTGGACTACGCTCAACGTCCAGCACCTGGAGAGCCTCAACGACGTGGTCGGCGGCATCGTCGGCATCAAGGTGCACGAGACCGTGCCCGACCAGATCTTCGACGATGCCGACGAGGTCGTGGTCGTCGACATCTCGCCCGAGGAGCTGCTGCGCCGCCTCAAGGCCGGCAAGGTCTATCCGCTGGAACAGGCCGAGCGCGCCTCGCACAATTTCTTCCGCCTGGGCAATCTGCTGGCGCTGCGTGAGCTGGCGCTGCGCCGCACGGCCGACCGCGTCGACGAAGACATGCGCGACTACCGGCGCGAGCGCGCCATCGGCGAGGTCTGGCCCGCGCGCGAGCGGTTGCTGGTCGCCGTGGGCGGCCGTGCCGGCGACGATGCTCTGGTGCGCCAGGTCGCGCGCCTGGCGCGGCGGCTGGAGGCCGACTGGATGGTGGTCTATGTGGATGCGCCCGAACGCCAGCACCGGCCGCGGCGCGCGCAGGAGGCCGTGCTCAAGACCCTGGCGCTGGCCTCGCGTCTGGGCGCGGACACGGCCACCATTCCCGGCACCGATGTGGCCCAGGCCCTGGTCGATTTCGCGCACGAGCGCAATGCCAGCCATCTGGTGCTGGCGCGCGTGCAGCGGCGCGTGTCGCGCTGGCTGCCCTGGGTGCCGCCCAATCTGATCGAGCAGATCGCGCGCCTGGATCCGGGACTGGACGTGCTGGTGCTGTCGCCGCCGGTTCCCAAAAGCGAGAGCGCCGAGCGCAAGCGCAGCAACGATCGCAAGCCGATCGCCTGGGTGGGTTATGTGGGCGCGAGCCTGGCCTGTTTTGCGGCCACGGCGGTGGCCGAGCTGCTGCTGCAGGTCTTCGAGCCAGCGAACGTGGTCATGCTGTTCCTGCTGGTGGTGGTGCTCTCCGCCCTGCGCTGGGGGCGCGGGCCCGGGGCCTGGGCCGCCTTGCTGGCCGTGCTCTGCTTCGACTACTACTTCGTGCCGCCGCGCGATTCGTTCTCCGTCAACGACACCCAGTACCTGTTCACCTTCAGCCTGATGCTGGGCGTGGCTCTGGTCTGCGGCCAGCTCATGGCCAGGCTGCGCCACGAGGCCCGCGTGGCGGCCGAACGCGAGCGCCGCGCGGGAGCGCTGGCGCGGCTGGCGCGCGACCTGTCGGGCGCGCTGACCCAGGAGCAGGTCGCGCAGACCGCGCTGACCACGGTCTCGGGCGTGTTCGATGCGCAGACCGGACTGCTGCTGCCCGATGCCAACGAGCAGCTGCATATCGCCGCGGGCAGCACCGGCAGCATTGACGCGAGCGTGGGCCGCTGGGCCATGGAGCATGGCCAGATGGCCGGCCATGGCACGGACACTTTGGCGGCATCGCCGGCCCTGTACGTGCCGCTGATGGCCCCCGTGCGCGCGCGCGGCGTGCTGGCCCTGCATCTGCGCTCGCCCGAGCGGCTGGATGTGCCCGAGGAGCGGCGCCTGCTCGAGGCCTGCGCGAGCCAGATCGCGCTGGCGCTGGAGCGCGTGCACTTTGTCGAGGTCGCGCAGCAGACCCAGATCGCCATGGAGGGCGAGCGGCTGCGCAACACCCTGCTGTCGGAGGTCTCGCACGATCTGCGTACGCCGCTGACCGGCATTCTGGGCGCGGCCCAGACGGCTCTGCCCCATGCGAGCCAGGGCGTGACGCACGAGATGCTGGTGCAGATCCGCAACCAGGCCCAGTCCATGCAGCAACTGGTGGACAACCTCCTGGCCATGGCAAGGCTGCAGCAGGGTGGGGTGCATCTCAAGCGCGAATGGCTGCCCGCCGACGAACTGGTGGGCAGCGCGCTGCAGCAGATGCGCGACCGCCTGGCCACCCATGTGGTGCAGACCCGGCTGCCGGTGGACCTGCCCCTGCTGCATGTGGATGCGGTGCTGATGGAGCGCGTGCTTGTCAACCTGCTGGACAACGCCGTCAAGTACACGCCGGCGGGCACGGCCATTCAGATCTCGGCGCACAAAGAGGGGGAGGACTGCCTGCTGCAGCTGCAGGACACGGGGCCGGGCCTGCCGCGCCACATGGCGGCGGCCCAGCTGTTCGAGCCCTTCACGCGCGGCGTGACCGAGTCCTCGGTATCCGGCATGGGCCTGGGCCTGACCCTGGCGCAGCGCATCGTGGAGGCTCATGGCGGCACGCTGGAGGCGGAGTCCGGCGCCGCCGGCGAAGGAACGCTGTTCACGATACGCCTGCCGGTGCCCGAGCAGCCGCGCCTGGACGAATAGCGCCGACAATCCGATGTCATAGACCAGGGATTCCGAATGAACGCGAGCGGCCCAAGAATTTTGTTGATCGAAGACGATGCCAGCATCCGGCGCTTTGTGCGCCTGGCGCTGGAGGACGAAGGCTGGCTGGTGTTCGAGTCCGACACTGCCAAGCGCGGCCTGATCGACGCGGCCAGCCGCCAGCCCGATGCCGTGGTGCTGGACCTGGGCCTGCCCGACGCCGACGGCAAGACCGTGATCGCCGAACTGCGCCGCTGGAGCCAGCTGCCGATTCTGGTGTTGTCGGCGCGCGAGCGCGAAGAGGAAAAAGTCGCGGCCCTCGATGCGGGCGCCGACGACTATCTGACCAAGCCTTTCGGCGTGCCCGAGCTGCTGGCGCGTTTGCGCGTCATGCTGCGCCGCCGCCAGCAGGCGAGCGCGGCGGACAAGGGTGGCAGCTGCGCGCATTTCGGCAATGTGTCGGTCGATCTGGCCACCCACGAGGTCGCGCGCGACGGCGAGCCGGTGCATCTGACGCCCATAGAGTTCCGCCTGCTGGCGGCGCTGATCGCGGGCCAGGGCCGGGTGCTGACGCATCGCCAGCTGCTGCTGCAGGTCTGGGGGCCCGAGTATCTGGACCGGCCCCACTATCTGCGCGTGCACATGGCGAATCTGCGCCAGAAGATAGAGCTCGACCCGGCCCAGCCCCGGCATCTGCTGACCGAGCTGCAGGTGGGCTACCGGCTGCTGGGCCTGGCCGCATCCTAGGCGGCGAATCCCTGCAGCGCCAGGGCCGTGGCATACATGGCCAGGCCGAACACCGCGTGCAGGACCAGGCTGTGGCCGCGCGCGAGCCAGGGCCTGGGCGCGCGGCTGGCCGCCACGCCCAGGCCCATGCCGGGCTGCATCACGAAAAACGGGAACACCACGCTGGCCAGGCCCACGGCCAGTGCCGGCAGCAGGCGCGGCGCTTCCAGCCAGGCCGGGCCCGCGAGGGTGACCAGGGCCAGGGCAAACAGCATGCCGATCAGATAGTGGGCGCTCCAGCCAATGGCGGCTTCGTAGGCCTTGGGCGCCGAGGCCGTGATCGGCGCATGAGCGCAGCGGCCCTCGGGCAGATACAGCAGCCAGCGCCCGACCAGGGCGTAGTCGAGTGCGGGCGCGCCGAACAGCCGCCGGCGCAGCATGGCCCAGAGGTCGATGACGGCGGTGGCGCCAAGACCCACGAACAGGGTCTGGGCCAGGGGAACGGGGTGGTCTATGCTCATGCGGCTTGCCTTGGTGCGAAGAAAAACCGACTATGCAACTTGAAGTCAACTTCAAGTCAAGCACGCATGCTCATCGATATCGGCGCGGTGGCCCGCCAGTCCGGCCTGACCGCCTCCACCCTGCGTTACTACGAGGCCCAGGGCCTGATTTCCTCCTGCGCGCGGCATGGCCTGCGGCGCCAGTACCAGCCCCAGGTGCTGCAGCAACTGGCCCTGATCACGCTGGGCCGAGCAGCGGGCTTCTCGCTGGCCGAGATCCGCCAGATGTTCGGCGACGGCGGCGCGCTGGAGGTGGACAGGCAGGCGCTGGCACGCCGGGCCGAGGAGCTGGACCGCGGCATACGCCGCATGACCGCGTTGCGCGAAGGCCTGCGCCATGCGGCGCAATGCCCGGCGCCCAGCCATCTGGAATGCCCGAAATTCCAGCAGATGCTGCGCGTGGCCGCCAGGTCGGCCAGGGACGGAGGCTGAGCCCTTTCGCGGCGCCGTGGATGCGGCCGCGTCTATAATCGCCGGATATCCGAGGAGCGTTGCAGCGTCCCCCATCAGGCGGGGCGTGAGGCTCGGACCCAACACTCGCAACGACGCTCACCCACGCTTTCTGTGCGGTGCGGCGCTTTCCCCTCCTGCTGCAGATCGTGGACTGTTTCCAAGTTTGTTCCGAGCAGGAGTTTTCATGAGCAATACCCAAGACCGCGCGATCGCCGACATTTCCCTGGCCAGCTGGGGCCGCAAGGAGATCAGCATCGCCGAAACCGAAATGCCTGGCCTGATGGCCGTGCGCGAAGAATTCGCCGCCGCCCAGCCGCTCAAGGGCGCACGCATCACCGGCTCGCTGCACATGACCATCCAGACGGCCGTGCTGATCGAGACGCTGACGGCCCTGGGTGCGCAAGTGCGCTGGGCTTCGTGCAACATCTTCTCCACCCAGGACCATGCCGCGGCCGCGATTGCCGAGACCGGCGTGCCCGTGTTCGCCATCAAGGGCGAATCGCTGAAGGACTACTGGGATTACACCCACAACATCTTCGAGTTCGGCGCCAAGGGTGCCGAGAACGAAGGCCCGAACATGATCCTGGACGACGGCGGCGATGCCACCATGCTCATGCACCTGGGCATGCGCGCCGAAAAGGATCTGTCCGTGCTGGCCAACCCCGGCTCCGAGGAAGAAAAGATCGTCTTCGCCGCCATCAAGGCCAAGCTGGCCGAAGACGGTACCTGGTACAGCCGCAAGAGCGCCCAGATCATGGGCGTGACCGAGGAAACCACGACCGGCGTGCACCGCCTCAACGAAATGTCCGCCAAGGGCACGCTGAAGTTCCGCGCCATCAACGTCAACGACTCGGTGACCAAGAGCAAGTTCGACAACCTGTACGGCTGCCGCGAATCGCTTGTGGACGGCATCAAGCGCGCCACCGACGTGATGATCGCTGGCAAGGTGGCCGTGGTGGCCGGCTACGGCGACGTGGGCAAGGGCTGCGCCCAGGCGCTGACGGCACTGCGCGCCCAGGTGTGGGTGACCGAGATCGACCCCATCAACGCCCTGCAGGCGGCCATGGAAGGCTACAAGGTCGTGACCATGGAATACGCGGCCGACAAGTGCGACATCTTCGTGACCACCACCGGCAACCGCGACATCATCCGCCACGAGCACATGCTGGCCATGAAGAACGAGGCCATCGTCTGCAACATCGGCCACTTCGACAACGAGATCGACGTGGCGTCGATCGAGAAGTATGAGTGGGAAGAGATCAAGCCCCAGGTGGATCACATCACCTTCCCCGACGGCAAGAAGATCATCCTGCTGGCCAAAGGCCGTCTGGTGAACCTGGGCTGCGCCACCGGCCACCCCAGCTTCGTGATGTCCAACTCGTTTGCCAACCAGACCCTGGCGCAGATCGAGCTGTTCACGCGTCCCGAGGCCTATGAAGTGGGCAAGGTCTATGTGCTGCCCAAGATCCTCGACGAGAAGGTCGCGCGCCTGCACCTGAAGAAGGTCGGCGCCCAACTGACCGAGCTGACCCAGGCCCAGGCCGACTACATCGGCGTGAGCAAGCAAGGCCCTTACAAGCCCGAGACCTACCGCTATTAAGCACCCCCTGAGCGGCTTTGCCGCTTCCCCCTCTCTGGCTTCGCCGGAGGGGGACGACGCCCTCGCTGCGGGGGCGGCCCTTGCTCGGCGTCCCTGGCATTGGTTCGCGCCAGTTTTTGAGGGTTGATGCCAGCACTAACCGAGATTCCCTGGAGAGCGACGCGATGCGCGCAGATGTTTTTTTAGTTGAGGCTGGCCATGCGAGCACCCGTTCCCAGGCCCAGCGTCTGATTGCCTCGGGTGTGGAATGGCGGCTGACGCCGCTGGCCCCCTGGAAGAAGGTCGCCAAGAACGGCGATGAGATTCCCGCGGGTGCCGAGCTGCAGCTGCTGGATGCGGCCGAGGCCAAGTACATCTCGCGCGGCGGCCTCAAGCTCGAAGGCGCGCTGGCCGCCACGGGCTTCAAGGTTGCAGGCCTGCGCTGCCTGGACGTGGGCCAGAGCACGGGCGGCTTCACCGACTGCCTGCTGCAGCAGGGTGCGGCCCAGGTCATAGGCGTGGATGTGGGCCATGGCCAGCTGCACGAGCGCCTGCGCGCCGATGAGCGCGTGGTATGCGTGGAGGGCCTGAATGCCCGTGCCATGACGGCCGAGTCGCTGGCCGCCGCCTGCGACGAGGCGCTCAGCGAAATCCTCGAGGAAGAGGAAGACAACGACACCCAGCCCCAGGCACCCTATGCCTGGATGCGCAACGGCGGTCAGGTCGACGAGGACTACGACGACAGCGACGACGCCAAGGAGCAGGATATCGAGGCCTTCAAGGCCGAGCGTGCTGCCAAGGCCCGCGCCAAGGCCGATGGCCTGGCCCCGGTGCAGCGCCGCCGCAGGCCCGGCACCGAGAAGATAGACATCACGCCCGCATTCGACTTTGTCACCGGCGACGTGTCCTTCATCTCGCTGACCTTGGTCCTGCCTTCGGCCGTGCAGCTGCTCAAGCCCCATGGCCGCCTGCTGATGCTGGTCAAGCCGCAGTTCGAGCTGCAGCCCGGCCAGGTCGGCAAGGGCGGCATCGTGCGCGATCCGGCGCTGTATGCCGAGGTGGAGCAGCGCATCCGCGACTGCCTCGTGGAGCAGGGGATGACGGTGCTGCAGTGGCTGGATTCGCCGATCGAAGGCGGCGACGGCAATCACGAGTTCTTTGTCTTTGCGCAGCAGGGCGCCGAGGTCAAGGCGCCTGCCGCTGCCGACACGGCGGAAGAGCAGTCCAAGCCCGCCGCCAAGAAGGTCGCGGCCAAGCGTCCCTCTCGCGCCGACATGCGCGCCAAGCGCGAAAAGCAGGAGCTGTACGAAGACCCCGAGGTCGCCAGCTTTGGCCAGCCCGGACCGGCCCGCGCCAAGCAGAAAAAGCGCAACGAGCGCTGAGCGCCATCCATAGACCAGAAATTCCGAGACAAGAGACGTCATGAGCTTCCCGATCAGCTTCGAGTTTTTCCCGACCAAGACGCCCGAAGGCGCGGCCAAGCATGTGGGCGTGCGCCAGGCGCTGTATGCGCGCAAGCCCGAGTTCTGCTCCGTGACCTACGGCGCCGGCGGCTCCACCCAGGCCGGCACCTTCACCATGGTGAGCGACATCCAGAACGAGGGTGTGGGCGCGGCCTCGCACTTCTCCTGCATAGGCGCCACGCATGACAAGGTGCGCGCCGAGCTCGGCGAACTCAAGGTCATGGGCGTCAGGCGCATCGTGGCCCTGCGCGGCGACCTGCCCAGCGGCTACGGCCTGGGTGGCGAGTTCCACTACGCCAGCGATCTGGTGGCTTTCGTGAAGAAGGAATTCGGCGACTGGTTCCACATCGAAGTGGCCGCCTATCCCGAAACCCACCCTCAAGCAAAGTCCCCACGCAGCGATCTTGAGGCATTTGTTGTTAAAGTGCGCGCTGGGGCAGATTCCGCCATCACCCAATATTTCTACAATGCCGATGCCTACCTGCGCTTTGTGGATGATGTGAGGGCCCTGGGGCTTGATATACCCGTCGTGCCGGGGATCATGCCCATCACCAGCTCTACACAGCTGATGCGCTTCTCGGATGCCTGTGGCGCCGAGATTCCGCGCTGGATTCGCCTGCGTCTGCAGGCGTTCGGAGATGACTCTGCATCCATTCGTGCCTTTGGTCTGGATGTCGTGACTCATCTATGCGAGCAGTTGCGCAGCCAGGGAGCTCCCGGGCTGCACTTCTATACGATGAATCAGAGCGTCGCCACTCTGGAGATCTGCGACCGCCTGGGTCTGTAAGCCTGAAGCTTGCCGGCCGCTGGGGCGGCCAGGCTTGGCGGCACTCGCTTGAGTTTTCAAGGAGAACCCGCCCGTGTCGCAAAAAAAAGAATGGCGTTACTGGCGCTGGATGGGGCTGGGGCTTGTCACGGCCGTCATGGCCGGCTGCGCACCCCTGCCGGAGAATGCAGCCACCCAGGATGCGGCGCAGCCAAGCCGGGGCGCTCTGAGCGCGGCGGAGCGTGCCCAGCTCAGGTCCAAGCCGCAGCCCCCCGCCACGGCTTCGGCGCCGCTGCGCCCCGATGCCTATGCGCGCAGCAACTACCGCGACAAGGGGCTGGGCATCAGGGCCAACAAGCCCGGCGATGCCGACAAGGCCGATACTCCCGAAGACAGCAACAAATACGATCTGAACCCGCCGCGTGAAAGCGACCAGTCGGGCCTTGCGTCCTGGTATGGCGAGCAGTTCCACGGCCGCAAGACCGCCAGCGGCGAGCGTTTCGACAGCACGGACTTCACGGCCGCGCACCGCGACCTGCCATTCGGCAGCCGGGTCTGCGTGCGCAGCTCGGTCACGGGCAAAAGCGTGGTGGTGCGCATCAATGACCGTGGCCCGTTCGCGCCGGGACGCGTGATCGACCTGAGCAAGGCCGCGGCCCAGGAGCTGGGCATGCTGGGCTTGGGCATCAAGCCCGTGGAGCTGTGGCAGCTCGACGGCGACGAGGACGAATGTCCGGCCCGGCTGAGTGCCTCGGCGCGCAAGTCCTCGGGGCGCACTGTGGTCGGCGAGGCGCGCAACAAGGTGAAGTCCGCCAAACATGGCGGCCGCCAGGTACACACCTCGGCCAGCCAGCCCAGCCGGCATCACAAATAACAAGAGGACCGCTGCGGTCCTCTTTTTTTGGCACAGCGAAGGATCAGCCGCCCGATTCCAGCGTGAAGGCTGCGTTGTCGTCCTGGCCGAGCAGCTTCACCAGCTGCGGCATGGCGGGTTTGAGCTGGTCTTTGAGGTTGAACGGCGGGTTGATCAGGAACATGCCGCTGCCCGGCAGGCCGCCGCGCTCAGAGGTCTTGTTGCTCTTGACGGTCAGCGTGGCGTGCAGCCAGCTCTTGCCGGCCTTGGTGGCCATGGTCTTGAGGCGCTTGGGCAGATCGTGGGCCTCGGGGCGCGGAATGATGGGATACCAGATGGCGTAGGTGCCCGTGGGAAAGCGCTTGAGGCTGTCCGTCACCATGTCCAGCACGCGGCCGTAGTCGGTCTTGAGTTCGTAGCTGGGGTCGCAGAGCAGCAGCGCGCGGCGCGAGGGCGGGGGCAGGAATTTCTTCACGCCCTCAAAGCCGTCTTCGAGCAGGATGCTGACCTTCCGGCCCACTTCCAGCTGGGCCATATTGCCCGTCAGCGAGCGCATGTCGGTCGGGTGCAGCTCGAAAGCCTTGAGCCGGTCGTGCGGGCGCAGCAGCGCCTGCGAGATGAAGGGCGAGCCGGGGTAGTTGCGCAGGGCATTGCCCTGGTTGAAGCTGCGCACCAGCTGCAGATAGTCCTGCAGCACGGGCGCGAGTTCGGCCTCCTTGGCCGCGGCCAGGCGCAGTATGCCTTCTTCGGCCTCGCCGCTCTTGCTGGCATAGTCGCCGTCCAGGCGGTACAGGCCCGCGCCGCCGTGGGTGTCGAGCACCGTCAGCGCCGCCTCCTTTTGCGTGAGGTATTGCACGGTGGCAATCAGCACGGTGTGCTTGAGCACATCGGCGTGGTTGCCGGCATGGAAGGCGTGGCGGTAACTGAACATATGGGCGGATGGTAACCAGCCGGGCAAGGGGCGCAAGAGAGGGGTTCTCCGTCCGGCTTGCCCTTGATGGCTGAAAGGTTGAGAGGGTGCCGGACCGTGGCGGCCCTGGGAAAACCGGGGGTTTCACAACGGGCTTGGCACGGGAATGCGCAAATTTGGCGGTTTTTGTATAATGGCCGGCTTCGCAGCGATTTTATGGGTCCCGCGGCGAAGGCTCGGACTTCGGTTCGAGTAACCCCGCCTAAGAGGCTTCCTTTAAAAGATTCGTCTTTTTCAAGAAGAAGCACCGACCGCGGAAAAGGACTCGCCAAACCCTCTTGAAAGAGAAAACTCATGTCTACATTCAGCGCAAAGCCCGCTGAGGTGCAACACGAGTGGTTTGTGATTGACGCCACCGATAAGGTGCTCGGACGTGTCGCCAGCGAAGTGGCACTCCGTCTGCGCGGCAAGCACAAGGCCATTTACACACCTCACGTTGACACCGGTGACTACATCGTCATCATCAACGCCTCCAAGCTCAAGGTCACTGGTACCAAGAACCTGGACAAGGTGTACTACCGTCACTCCGGTTTCCCCGGCGGCATCACTGCCACCAACTTCCGCGACCTGCAAGCCAAGTTCCCTGGCCGTGCTCTCGAGAAGGCCGTCAAGGGCATGCTGCCCAAGGGTCCTCTGGGCTACGCCATGATCAAGAAGCTGAAGGTTTACGGCGGTGCTGAGCACCCCCATACCGCACAGCAGCCTAAGGCTCTGGAAATCTAAGGAGACCTAGATGATTGGTGATTGGAACAATGGCACCGGCCGTCGCAAGTCCAGCGTCGCTCGCGTGTTTCTGAAGAAGGGCTCCGGCAAGATTACTGTGAATGGCAAGGACATTCAGCAGTACTTCGGTCGCGAAACCTCCATCATGATCGCAAAGCAACCCCTGGTTCTGACTGAGAACCTGGAGACTTTCGACATTCAAGTGAACGTCCATGGCGGCGGCGAATCCGGTCAAGCCGGTGCAACCCGTCACGGCATCACCCGTGCCCTGATCGACTATGACGCAGCTCTGAAGCCTGCACTGAGCCAAGCCGGCTTCGTGACTCGCGACGCTCGTGAAGTCGAACGTAAGAAGGTCGGTCTGCACTCCGCACGCCGCGCCAAGCAGTTCTCGAAGCGTTAATTCGTTTCTCCTGCACGAAAGACCTGCTGCGGCGGGTCTTTCCACAAAAAACCGCTCCGGGCGCAAGTTCTGGGCGGTTTTTTTGTGCGCTGTTGCAGCGGATCGGCAATGCCCCCACTTGGCCTGTCGGCAAAGCCGCACGGCCAGAATTCCCGAGCCCGTTGCTGTACCATTTCGGGCAATCAAGAAACTCCGGAGTATTCCCATGAGCGCCGTAGCTGAAACCACCACCGAAATGCCCGCACCGATCATCTTCACCGACAGCGCCGCTGCCAAGGTGGCCGACCTGATCGCCGAAGAGGGCAACCCCGATCTGAAGTTGCGCGTTTTCGTGCAAGGTGGCGGCTGCTCGGGCTTCCAGTATGGCTTCACGTTTGACGAGATCACCAACGAGGACGACACGACCATGACCAAGAATGGCGTCTCGCTGCTGATCGATGCCATGAGCTACCAGTATCTGGTCGGCGCCGAGATCGACTACAAGGAAGATCTGCAGGGCGCCCAGTTCGTGATCAAGAACCCCAACGCTACCACCACCTGCGGCTGCGGCTCCAGCTTCTCGGTATAAGCCGTGTTCCGACGCCGGTCGCTTGCGCCCGGCGTTATCTGTCAGGCCGCTGCTCGTCAGCGGCTTTTTTGTTGCCGCGGCACAAGAATTTTCGGGAGAGAACGATGGCTGAGCTGACTCCATCGGCGCATGCGCCGCATAAGGAACGGCTGCTGTGGCTGGTGGCCATAGGCTTTTTCATGCAGGCGCTGGACGCGACCATTCTCAACACCGCCCTGCCGTCCATGGCCGAGGCGCTGGGCGAGAGTCCGCTGAAGATGCAGTCCGTCATCGTCGCCTATGCGCTGACCACGGCCATGCTGATTCCGGCCACGGGCTGGGTGGCCGACCGCTTTGGCACGCGCCGCGTGTACGGCGTGGCCATCGCGCTGTTCGTGCTGGGCTCGGTGCTGTGCGCGCTTTCGCCCAATCTCTCGTTCCTGGTCGCGGCGCGCGTGGTGCAGGGCGTGGGCGGCGCCATGATGCTGCCCGTGGGGCGGCTGGCCGTGCTGCGCACCTATCCGCGCGATGACTTCATCCGCGCCATGAGCTTCATCGCGATCCCGGGCCAGGTGGGGCCGCTGCTGGGGCCTACGCTGGGCGGCTGGATGGTGGAATACCTGTCCTGGCACTGGATTTTCTGGATCAACGTGCCCGTGGGCCTGATCGGGCTGTGGGCGACCTGGCGCTGGTTTCCGCGCGGCGCGCTCGTGGCGGTGCGCAAGTTCGATACCGCAGGCTATGCCATGCTGGCTTTCGGCATGGTGGCGATCTCGGTCGCGCTGGACGGGCTGTCGGGTGTGGGCCTGGGCATGGCCCTGGTCGCCGTGCTCATGGTCTTCGGCCTGGCCAGCCTGGCCAGCTATTGGATGCATGCGCTGCGCATCGAAGAGCCCCTGTTCGCGCCCGAGCTGTTCAAGGTGCGCTCGCTGCGCGTGGGACTGCTGGGCAATCTGTTCGCGCGCTTCGGCAGCGGTGCCGCGCCGTTCCTGATTCCGCTGCTGCTGCAGATCGGCCTGGGCCTGTCTCCCGTGAGCGCCGGCCTGATGATGCTGGCCACGGTGACCGGCTCCATGCTGGTCAAGCGCATCGCGGTGCGCACCGTGCAGCGCTTCGGCTACAAGCGCGTGCTGCAGGTTAACTCGGTAATGCTGGCTCTGATGCTGGCCTCGTTCGGCCTGGTCGTGCCGGGCATGCCGACCTGGCTGCTGCTGTTGCAGCTCTTCATCTTCGGCGGCTTCAACTCCATGCAGTTCTCGGCCATGAACTCCGTCACGCTCAAGGACATGGAGGGCGAGAACGCCAGCAGCGGCAACAGCCTGCTGTCCATGGTGCAGATGCTGGCCATGAGTATGGGGGTGGCCCTGGCCGGTGCTCTGCTCACGGGGTTTAGCGATATGTGGCATCTGCAGGCCGGCGACCGCATGCTGGCTATCCGCGCCACCTTCGTGACCGTGGCCTTGATGACGCTGGCTGCCACGCTGGTGTTCAGCCAGCTCGACAGCGACGAGAGCGTGCGCCCGGCGCCCGATGCCGGCGACTCCTGACCAGGGATTCCCGGAAGGCCGGAAATCTGAAAATATTTCTCTGGACGGCCGTTTTTAGGGGTTCTCCCTTGCTTTTGTGGGGGCATATATGCACTGCCACATAGCCAATATGAGCACTGTCATATGCGAAGCTGCGAAGGGACGCGTAGTCTTGCAATGTAGACAAATGCAGCGCCTGGAACGCATCTTGCATGCAGGCGCTCCACCTATTTTGGCCCCACAACCATGAGCAAAAGTCAGAACTCACAGCCCATACGCTTCTTCCACCGCGGCGCGGTGGTGGAGGTGCAGGGACCGCATCCCACGCGCTCGGTGCTCCAGTGGCTGCGCGAAGACGCGCACTGCACAGGCACCAAGGAAGGCTGCAACGAAGGCGACTGCGGCGCCTGTACCGTTGTCATCGGCGAGCTGGCCGATGCGGGCGATGCCCAGGCCATCAACGGCCTGCGCCTGCAGTCCGTCAACGCCTGCATCCAGTTTCTGCCCAGCCTGCACGGCAAGGCCTTGTTCACCGTGGAAGACCTCAAGCCGCAGTGCGCGGGCCAGGCCGGCTGCGCCAGCCGGTCTGCAGCCCCGGCGCTGCACCCGGTGCAGCAGGCCATGGTGGACTGCCATGGCTCGCAGTGCGGCTTCTGCACGCCGGGCATCGTGATGTCGCTGTGGTCGGCCTACGAGCTGCATAGTCAGCAGGGCACGCAGCCCACGCGCCAGCAGCTGGCCGACGAGCTCTCGGGCAATCTGTGCCGCTGTACGGGCTACCGCCCGATTCTCGATGCGGGCCAGCGCATGTTTGATCTGCCCGCCGTGCGCCTGGACACGGCGCCCGTGGTGGCCGCGCTGCAAGGCCTGCGCGGCGACGGCGATGGTGATCACGCGGGGCTGGACTATTCGGCCACGCAGAATGCGCGCACCGATCACTTCCATGCGCCGCGCACGCTGGACGCGCTGGCAGCCCTCTGCGAAGCCAAGCCCAAGGCGCGCATCGTGGCGGGCTCCACCGACGTGGGCCTGTGGGTCAACAAGCAGTTCCGCGATCTGGGCGACATGATCTATGTCGGCGACGTGGCCGAGATGAAGCGCATCGAGGTGCGGCCCGATGCCGAGGGCGGCGAGCTGTACATCGGTGCCGGAGCCTCTCTGGAGGCCGCCTGGAGCGCGCTGGTGCAGCGCGTGCCCAGCCTCACCGACGTCTGGCTGCGCTTTGCCTCCACGCCTATCCGCCATGCGGGCACCATGGGCGGCAATGTGGCCAATGGCTCGCCCATCGGCGACTCGCCTCCGGTGCTGATGGCACTGGATGCGCAGATCGAACTGCGCAAGGGCTCGCGCGTGCGCCGCATGCCGCTGGCCGAGTTCTATCTCGACTATATGCAGAACCAGCTGGAGCCCGGCGAGTTCGTGCAGGCCATGGCCGTGCCGCTGGCGGCCATGCAGCGCCAGGTGCGCGCCTACAAGATCAGCAAGCGCTTCGATTGCGACATCTCGGCCCTGTGCGCGGGCTTTGCGCTTGAGCTTGAGCAAGGGGCGGTGAAAGCCATACGCCTGGCTTTCGGCGGCATGGCGGCCACGGTCAAAAGAGCGGCCCGCGCCGAGGCGGCTCTGGTCGGCAAGCCCTGGAGCCAGGAAAACGTGGCGGCCGCGCAGGCCGCCCTGGCCGCCGACTTCCAGCCCATGAGCGATATGCGCGCGAGTGCGGAATATCGGCTCAAGGTGGCGCAGAACCTGATTCAACGCCTGTGGCTGGAAACCCGGGCGGAGCAGCCCGTGGACAGCGCAGACGCTAGCGTGTGGAGCGTGATGCCCCATGCCGTCCCCGCAACCGCGGAGCAGGGAGCCTGAGATGAAGCATCCACATGAACTGAGCGACGTGCAAATGGCCGAGACCTTTGCCGACTACCGCCGCAACACGGCCACCCGCCTCGATGAAGCGGGCGAGGCGCAGGCGCAGGGCCAGGGGGCCCGCGTGGGCGTCAGCCGCAAGCATGAGTCCGCGCATCTGCATGTGGCGGGCGAGGCCGCCTATATCGACGATCTGCCTGAACTCGAAGGCACGCTGCACTGCGCGCTGGGGCTTTCGCCGGTGGCCCATGGCCGGCTCACGGCGCTGGCGCTGGAGGCCGTGCGCGCCATGCCCGGCGTGGTGGAGGTCATCACGGCGGCCGACATACCCGGTGTCAACGATTGCGGCTCCATCATCCATGACGATCCGATTCTCTGCGACGGCGAGATCCGCTACGTGGGCCAGCCGCTGTTTGCGGTGATCGCCCGCACGCGGGAGGAGGCGCGCCGCGCGGCGGCGCTGGCCAAGAGCGCGGCCAGCATCGAAGTGCTGCCGCCGGTGCTGACGCCGCAGAAGGCCCACGAACTGGGCCAGTATGTGATGCCGCCCATGCATCTGGAGCGCAGCACCCACGAGGGCGGCGCGCGCGCGGCAATCGCCGGAGCGCCGCACAGGCTCAAGGACAGCTTCGAGGTGGGCGGCCAGGAGCAGTTCTATCTCGAGGGCCAGATCAGCTACGCGATTCCCAAGGAAGACGGGGCCGTGCATATTCACTGCTCCACCCAGCACCCCAGCGAAATGCAGCATCTGGTGGCCCATGCGCTGGGCCTGGCCTCGCATGCGGTACAGGTGGAGTGCCGCCGCATGGGCGGCGGCTTCGGCGGCAAGGAGTCGCAATCGGCGCTGTTTGCCTGCGTGGCCGCGGTGGCCGCGACCCGTTTGCGCCGGCCGGTAAAGCTGCGCCTGGATCGCGACGACGACTTCATGATCACGGGCCGCCGCCACTGTTTCTGGTATGAATACGAGGTCGGTTACGACGACGAGGGCCGCGTGCTGGGGGCCGAGATCTCCATGGTCTCGCGCGCCGGACATTCGGCCGATCTGTCGGCGCCGGTGATGACGCGCGCGCTATGCCATTTCGACAATGCCTACTGGCTGCCCGATGTCAGCATGCATGGCTATATGGGCAAGACCAATACCCAGAGCAACACGGCCTTCCGCGGTTTCGGCGGGCCGCAGGGCGCGATCGCCATCGAGAACATCCTGGACACGGTTGCGCGCGCGCTGGGGCGCGACCCGCTCGATGTGCGGCGCGCCAACTTCTATGGCCAGGAAGCGCGCAACGTCACGCCCTACGAGCAGACGGTCACCGACAACGTGATCCACGAGCTGGTGGCCGAGCTCGAGGCCTCCAGCGACTACCGTGCGCGCCGCGCGGCCGCGGCCGCCTTCAATGCGCAAAGCCCGGTGCTCAAGCGCGGGCTGGCGCTGACGCCGCTGAAGTTCGGCATTTCCTTCAACGTCGCGCATTTCAACCAGGCCGGAGCGCTGGTGCATATCTATACCGATGGCTCCATCCTGGTGAATCACGGCGGCACGGAAATGGGCCAGGGGCTCAACACCAAGGTGGCCCAGGTGGTGGCGCATGAGCTGGGCGTGGCCTTCGAGCGGGTGCGCGTCACGGCCACCGACACCAGCAAGGTGGCGAATACCTCGGCCACGGCTGCGTCCACGGGCGCCGACCTCAACGGCAAGGCCGCCCAGGACGCGGCGCGGCAGCTGCGCGAGCGCCTGGCCGAATGCGCGGCGCGCCTGCATGGCGGGGACGCCAAGAGCGTGCGCTTTGCCAACGATGCGGTGGAGGTGAACGGACAGACCCTGGCTTTTGCCGATCTGGTGCGCAGCGCCTATCTGCAGCGCGTGCAGCTCTGGTCCGACGGCTTCTACGCCACGCCGGGACTGCACTGGGATGGCAAGGCCATGAAGGGCCGGCCCTTCTTCTATTTCGCCTATGGCGCGGCCGTCAGCGAGGTGGTGGTCGATACCCTGACGGGCGAATGGAAGCTGCTGCGCGCCGATGTGCTACACGACGTGGGGCGTTCGCTGAACCCGGCCGTCGATATCGGCCAGGTCGAGGGGGCCTTCATCCAGGGCATGGGCTGGCTCACCACCGAGGAGCTGGTCTGGCATCCGCAAAGCGGCAAGCTCACCACCCACGCGCCCAGCACCTACAAAATTCCTACGGCCAACGACTGCCCGCCCGTATTCAATGTGCGCCTGTTCGAGGGCGACAACTACGAGGACTCGATCCACCGCAGCAAGGCCGTGGGCGAGCCGCCGCTGCTGCTGCCGTTCTCGGTGTTCTTCGCGATACGGGATGCGGTCTCGTCCGCCGCCGATCACCGCTTGAGCCCGCCCCTGCGTGCGCCTGCCACGCCGGAGGCCATCCTGCGAGCAGTGGAAGCCGTTCAAGGGCACACTCGCTAACTTTTCCTCACGGGTGTTGTCGCCCCGCGGGGCGGCAGCCGTTCCGAATCATGGCTGTTGCCGCGGGGCAAGGCTATGTGCTGCGCCGTCTATGCCACGGCGCAGGATTGGGCGCGTTCCTCACGTTGCGCCCGGCATGCAAAACAACACGGAGACTATGCAATGAACTGGACAGAGCGGATATTCAAACTCAGCGAGCACAACAGCAATGTGCGCACGGAACTGGTTGCGGGCCTCACCACTTTTCTCACCATGGCCTACATCATGTTCGTCAATCCTTCCATCCTGGGGGATGCGGGCATGCCCAAGGGGTCAGTATTCGTGGCGACCTGCCTGATAGCGGCCCTGGGCTCCACCATCATGGCGCTGTATGCCAACTACCCGATCGCCCTGGCGCCGGGCATGGGGCTCAACGCCTATTTCGCCTATGTGGTGGTGCTCAAGATGGGCTTTACCTGGGAGGCCGCGCTGGGCGCGGTGTTCGTCTCGGGCTGTCTGTTCCTGATCTGTACCCTGTTCGGCCTGCGCGAGCTCATCATCAAGGGCATTCCGCAGTCCATACGCGTGGCCATCACCGTGGGCATTGGCCTGTTCCTGGCGCTGATCGCGCTCAAGACGGCTGGCGTGGTGGCCGCCGACGGCGCGACCTATGTGACGCTGGGCGACCTGCACAAGCCCGAGGTCATCATGGCTTCGCTGGGCTTCTTGCTGATCGTGGTGCTGGACCGCCTCAAAGTGCCGGGCGCGCTGCTGATCGGCATCCTGGCCGTGACCATCGCGTCTTTCTTCTTCGGTGGCAACAAGTTCCAGGGCGTGTTCTCCATGCCGCCTTCCATTGAGCCCACGCTGTTCAAGCTGGACATCAAGGCCGCGCTCACGGGCGGGATTCTCAATGTGGTGCTGGTGTTCTTCCTGGTGGAGCTGTTCGATGCCACGGGCACGCTGATGGGCGTGGCGCGCCGCGCCGGCCTGCTGGTGCCCGAGCGCATGGGGCGTTTCAATCGCTCGCTGCTGGCCGACTCCGGCGCCATCTTCGTGGGCTCCATGCTCGGCACCTCCAGCACCACGGCCTATGTGGAAAGCGCCGCGGGCGTACAGGCCGGCGGTCGCACGGGCCTGACGGCGCTCACCGTGGCCGTGCTGTTCCTGGCCTGCCTGTTCATCGCGCCTCTGGCCGGTGTGGTGCCCGGCTATGCCACGGCTCCGGCGCTGCTGTTCGTGGCCTGCCTGATGCTCAAGGATCTGACCGAGGTGCAGTGGGAGGAGACCACTGAGGCCGTGCCTGCCGTCATCACCGCGCTGATGATGCCTTTCACCTATTCCATCGCCAACGGCCTGGCCTTCGGCTTCATCAGCTATGCGGTGCTCAAGCTGTTCACGGGCAAGGTCAGGGAGGTGCACTGGATCGTGTGGCTGATCGCCGCGGTCTTCCTGTTCAAGTTCATCTACCTCGGCGGGCATTGAGCGCCGGGCGCGGATAAAAAAGGCGGCTTTGGAGCCGCCTTTTTCATGTCCGGCTCTCAGGCCGGGTAGATGGCGCCCAGAATGCGCGGCCCCCGGGCGCCGGTCACGCTGGCCAGATTGCCGGGCAGGCCCAGCAGACAGCGGCGCGCCAGCCAGGCAAAGGCGGCGGCCTCGACCTCCAGCGGCGGCAGGCCGCGCTCCGCGGTGCTGCCGACCTTGAGGCCAGGCAGCAGCGCCGCGAGGCGCTGCATCAGATGGGTGTTGAGCGCCCCGCCGCCGCAGACCAGCAGCTCGTCGCTGTCGCCGCCGAAGCGCTGGACGGCTGCGGCGCAGCTGGCGGCCGTGAATTCGGTCAGCGTGGCCTGTACATCGACGGGGGCTGCCTGCGCCGCATGGCGCTGCAGATGCAGTGCCAGCCAGTCGGCATGGAAGAGGTCGCGGCCCGTGCTCTTGGGAGGCTGCTGGGCCAGATAGGGTTCGGCCAGCATGGCGGCCAGCAGCCCGGGTATGGGTCGGCCGCTGGCCGCCCATTGCCCACCGTCGTCATAGGGCCGGCCCGTGTGCTGCAGGCACCAGCCGTCCATCAGCGCATTGCCGGGGCCGGAGTCGAAACCCAGCACCGAGCCATCGGTTCCCAGCACGCTGAGATTGGCGATGCCGCCGATATTGAGCACCAGCGTGCTGCGGCCGTCCTGGCCGAACTGGCTCTGGTGAAACGCCGGCACCAGCGGCGCACCCTGGCCGCCGGCCGCGACGTCGCGGCTGCGCAGGTCGGCAACCACGGTGATGCCGCAGAGCTCGGCCAGCAGGGCCGGCGCATTGAGCTGCAAGGTATAGCCGGTGCCGTCGAACAGCTGCGGCCTGTGGCGCACGGTCTGGCCGTGGGCACCTATGGCAGCAACCTGATCGGGCCGAACGCGGCCCGCGCTCAGCAGCTGTTGCACGACCTGGGCATAGTGGCGTACCAGGGCGTTGGCGGCCAGCGCCGCACGGTGCAGCTCGTCCTGGCCGCCGGCCGTGTTCAGCGCCAGCAGTTCGGCGCGCAGCCCGGCATCAAAGCCGCAGCTCGCATGCTGCAGGACCTGCGTGCCGCGACTGAAGTCCACCAGCACCCCGTCGACGCCATCCAGCGAAGTGCCCGACATCAGGCCGATATAGAGGGGGCTTTGGACGGCTTGTTCAATGGCATTGGGCATGGCAAATCAGAGAGTGAGCGTGCGGTTTACTATCTTAGCTGTAGCGTGTAGCGCTTGTCTGGTGAGCGCTGCCAACGATTTTTGTGAGGAAATGAAAAAGGGCTGCAACAGCAGCCCTTTGGGGGGAGTCGATGGCCGTATCAGCGTGCGCTGGCCATGGCAAAGGATTCGGAGCCCGCATTGAGCTCGATGCGCATCTGCGCGGCCTGCTTGTCGAAGGCCGGACGGGCAGCCTTGGAGATGGGCCTGACCGCGTCGCTGGACTGGGCGATGGTCAGCGGGTCGCGCTGCTCGCCCTTGACGCGGAACTCGAAGTGCAGGTGCGGACCGGTGGCCCAGCCGGTGGAGCCCACGGCGCCGATGATGTCGCCCTGGTCCACATGCTGGCCCTGCCTGACGTCGATGCGGCTCAGGTGGGCGTAGACCGTGGTGTGCTGGTTGGCGTGCTCGACAAAGATCACATTGCCATAGCCGTTCTGCACCCCGGCGAAGGACACCGTGCCGTCGCCCACGGTGCGCACCTTGGTGCCCGTGGGAGCCGCGAAGTCCGTGCCCAGGTGGGCGCGCCAGGTCTTCTGGATGGGGTGCAGGCGCATGGCAAAGCCGCTGCTGATGCGCGAGAACTCCACGGGGTAGTTCAGGTAGGCCTGCTGCAGGCTCTTGCCGTCCAGCGTGTAGTAAGCGCCCTTCTTGCCTTCCTCCTGGAACCACATGGCCTGATGGGTCTTGCCGTTGTTGTGAAACTCGGTGCTCAGCACGCGGCCGGCGCGCAGGGGCTCGCCGTCGGCTTCCAGCGACTCGTAGACCACGGCGAAGCGGTCGCCCTTGCGCAGGCCGCGGCGGAAGTCCAGCTCGCCCTGGAAGATGTCGGCCATCTGCATGGAGATGCTGTCCGGGATGTCGGAGGCGTCGGTGGCAGCGAAGAAGGAGGAGCGGATCACGCCGCCGGCCAGGCGCGGCGCGGCCGTCAGCTTGCCGGTCTCGATGCGGCTGGCGAGCTTGCCGTCGGCACGCTCCAGCGTCAGGCGGCGGAAGCTTCCGTCCTCATCCGGGGCCCAGCGCACGGTCATCCGCGTGAGCTGGTGGTCGGGCGTGGTTTCGGCCGACACCAGTCGGCCGCTGCGGCCCAGCACATGCTGGCGCACGCTGTCGTCGCTGCGCATGAAGGCTGCGGCCTGCGGGTCGGCAATGCCCAGGCGCTGGAGCAGCGACTCGGGCGTGTCGTTGGCGCGCGTGGTTTCGGAGCGGTAGAGCGAGAACGACTGCAGATCGGTCAGATCCGCGAGCTCGTGGCCCTCGGCCAGCGAGGCCACGGGCTCGGTCAGGGTGCGTACGGGAAGGTCGGCGGGGTCGGGCCCCAGGCTGGCGACGGCGAAAGCGCCGCTGCCGCCGGTCAGCAAAATCGTCGCCAGCGCAGCCGTGGCGCGCCGGGGGTGCTTTTGCAGGGCCGAGATCAACCGCGCGATGAAGGCACCGCCGGCATTTTTCAAGCCATTAATCAAAACGTTGAATCCTTGGGAGCGTGTCCGTGAGAGTAAAAAACCTGCCGGGCCGACACGCGATTTGAGAGCTCAACCGTGCCATAAGTCCACGCAAAGCGGTCCTTATGAGGGAGCAGTCTAAAATTGACCACAGCGACAAACATCCAAGTATATCGACCGCGTCCTACCGCGCCTGCCGAAAAACCCTTATGAATCAATCTGCTGTTACAAGCTATCCCGTGACCGACAGAGTGAACCAAGCGCTGGAAGTCACTCTCCGTGGAGTCGATGAATTGCTGCCCAAGGACGAATGGGTCCAGAAGCTGGCCAAGTCCGAGGCCACGGGTGTGCCGCTGCGCATCAAGCTGGGCCTGGACCCCACGGCGCCCGACATCCACCTGGGCCACACCGTGGTGCTCAACAAGATGCGCCAGCTGCAGGACCTGGGTCACCAGGTGATCTTTCTGATCGGCGACTTCACCACGCTGATCGGCGATCCCTCGGGCCGCAACAGCACGCGCCCGCCGCTGACCGCCGAGCAGATCAAGCTCAATGCCGAGACCTATTACACCCAGGCCGCCAAGGTGCTGGACCCGGCCAGGACCGAGGTGCGCTACAACAGTGAGTGGTGCGACCAGCTGGGCGCGCGCGGCATGATCCAGCTGTCGGCCAAGTACACCGTGGCGCGCATGATGGAGCGCAACGACTTCCACCAGCGCTTCAGCGACGGCAGCTCCATCAGCCTGCACGAATTCCTCTACCCGCTGCTGCAGGGCTATGACTCGGTGGCGCTCAAGGCCGATCTGGAGCTGGGCGGCACGGACCAGAAGTTCAATCTGATGATGGGGCGCCATCTGCAGGCTGAATACGGTCAGGCGCAGCAGTGTGTGCTCACAATGCCGCTGCTGGTGGGCCTGGACGGCGTGCACAAGATGTCCAAGTCCAAGAACAACTACATCGGCATCACCGAGGACGCCAACACCATGTTCGCCAAGGTGCTGTCGATCTCGGACGATCTGATGTGGGACTGGTACACGCTGCAGTCCTTCAAGAGCCTGGCCGAGATCGCCGCGCTCAAGGCCGAGATCGAGGCCGGCGGCAACCCCAAGCACGCCAAGGTGGCGCTGGCCAAGGAAATCACCACCCGCTTCCACAGCGCGGCGCTGGCCGATGCGGCCGAGCAGGATTTCATCAACCGCTCCAAGGGCGGCATTCCCGACGACATCCCCGAAGTGGCCCTGTCGGGGGCGCCCATGGGTATTGGTGCGCTGCTCAAGCAGGCCAATCTCGCGCCTTCGACCAGCGAGGCCAACCGCCTGATCGACGGCGGCGGCGTGCGCATGGACGGTGCCGTGGTCAGCGACCGCGGCCTCAAGCTCGATGCCGGCAGCTTTGTGCTGCAGGTCGGCAAGCGCAAGTTCGCGCGCGTCACCCTGGCCTGAGAACCCGGGTCCGACCCTGGTCCCGATCGGCGGGACTATGGAAACAAGAGCTGCTGGCGCAAGAAATTCATGGGTTTCAGATCAATAACGATCTGAAACGCTTGTTTCTAATGCGCTGGCAGCTCTTTTTTCTGAAGCCAAGCTCCTATGCCGGGGCCTGCATGGCGTCGCGGGTCTGTGCGGCCTGGGCCGATAGCCAGTCGCAGAAGGCCTGGACCTCGGGGCGTTGGCTGCTGCGCGGGCCCCGCAGCAACCAGTAGGCCAGCGGCGAGGCCAGACGATGCCGGGGCAGGACCTCGACCAACTGTCCGGCCGCCAGCGCATCGGCCACCAGCGGCAGGCGGGCGATGGCCAGGCCCTGGCCGGCCAGCGCGGCCTGCACGATCTGGTGGGCGTAATTGAAATACAGCCAGCGCGGCGGCTGCAGCTGGTCGCAGCCGTTGGCGCCAAACCAGCGCTGCCAGCTCAGCCATTCGAGCTGGGGCATGCGGTGCACGTCGCCGGTCTCGATCAGGGTGTAGTGCGCGGCATCGGCGGGCTCGCGCAGCGGCGGGCCGTTTTGCAGCAGCGCCGGGCTGGCGACCACCACCAGCTCCTCGCCGAACAGTTGCTGAGCGCCATTGCTCTGCCCCTCCTGGTCGCGGCTGTAGCGTATGGCCAGGTCCACATCGGTGGTGTCCAGGTCGACCACGGCGTCGCCGGTGTCGATGCGGATGTCGATGTCGGGCCAGGCCTGCTGGAAATCCTGCAGCCGCGGAATCAGCCACATGGCCGCGAAGCTGGCCCAGGTGGTGATGGCCACGCTTTTGCGCCCCACGGTCTGGCGGATCTGGCGCACCGTGGCGTCCACGGCCTCCAGCGCGGGCAGCACGCTGTGCAGCAGCTGGGCGCCCGCGCCCGTCAGCTCCACGGCGCGCGAGTGGCGCAGGAACAGCGGCACGCCCACCTCGTCCTCCAGCGACTGAATCTGGCGGCTGACCGCCGACTGCGTGAGCGCCATCTCGTCGGCGGCGGCGCGGAAGTTCAGATGCTTGGCCACCGCGATGAAGGCGCGCAGATGGCCGGCCCCTATGGGGCGGGTGCGAAGCAGAGGCGTGGAGCGGGTCGTGGCGTGTGGCATGTGACAGACAAGCATACGGGGTTTCGGGCGCCGGCACGCCTTGGCGATGGCTTGCAATTGTTGACGCGGGTCTGGGCCGATAATTGGCCGGTCTCTGATCTTGCGAACGACTATGACTGCACCTCTGGATATCGTCATCATGGCTGCCGGCAAAGGCACCCGCATGAAAAGCCGCCACCCCAAGGTGCTGCAGAAGCTCGCCGGCCGGGCGCTGCTGCAGCATGTGCTGGATACGGCGGCGCGGCTCAAGGCGCGCTCTGCCGTGGTGGTCACCGGGCATGGCGCTGCGGAAGTGGAAGCCGCTCTGGCGGGCACGCAGAGCGCCGAAGCCGGCTACGACCTGAAGTTCGTGCGCCAGGAGCCCCAGCTGGGCACGGGCCATGCGGTGCAGCAGGCCGTACCGGCGCTGCGGGATGACGGCATGGTCGTCGTGCTCTCCGGCGACGTGCCGCTCACCCAGGCCGACACCTTGCAGGCGCTGGTGGATGCCGCGGGCGACAGCAGCCTGGCCCTGCTCACGGTGAGCATGCTCGACCCCACGGGCTATGGCCGCATCGTGCGCAACGAGGCCGGCACCGTGCAACGCATCGTGGAGCAAAAGGACGCCAGCGAGGCCGAGCGTGCGATCACCGAGATCTACAGCGGCATCATGGCCGTGCCGGCCCGGCATCTGACCCGGTGGCTGGCCAGGCTCAACAACCACAATGCCCAGGGCGAGTACTACCTGACCGACATCGTTGCCATGGCCGTGGCCGACGGCGTGCCCGTGCTCGGCCACCGCATTGCCGACGTGCTGCAGGTGGCCGGCGTGAACAGCCCGCTGCAACTGGCGGAGCTGGAGCGTGCCCACCAGCTGCGCCTGGCGCGCCAGCTGATGGAGCAGGGAGTGCGCCTGGCCGATCCCCAGCGCTTCGACGTCCGCGACGACGCACGCGGCACCAAGGCCAGCCTGGTCTGCGGCCAGGATGTGGACATCGACGTGAACTGCATCTTCAACGGCAGGGTGACTATCGGTGCAGGCGCCCGCATCGGCGCCAACTGCCATATCAGCAATGCCGTGATCGCCGAGGATGCGGTGATCCACCCCTTCACCCATATCGACGGCGAAAAGGCCGGCGTGGAGGTGGGGCCGGGCGCTCTGGTCGGTCCGTTCGCCCGCCTGCGCCCCGGCGCCAAGCTGGGCCGCGAGGTGCATATAGGCAACTTCGTGGAAGTGAAGAACTCCCAGCTGGCCGATGGCGCCAAAGCCAACCACCTGGCCTATCTGGGCGATGCCACCGTGGGCGAGCGGGTCAACTACGGCGCGGGCAGCATCACGGCCAACTACGACGGCGTGAACAAGCACCGCACGGTGATCGAGGCCGACGCCCATATCGGCAGCAACTGCGTGCTGGTGGCCCCCGTGACCATCGGCGCGGGTGGCACGGTGGGCGGTGGCTCGACCGTGACCAAGAGCACCGAACCCGGCGTGTTGACGGTGGCGCGCGGCAAGCAGGTCAGCATCGGCAACTGGAAACGGCCTGTCAAAAATACCCCCTGAGCCGCTGCGCGGCTTCCCCCAGGAAGGGGGACGACGCCTTTGCTGCGAGGCGGCTCTTGCTCGGCGTCACTGCCTTGGGCCATGTCAGTTTTAATGTGCACGCCATGAATCACTTTTCTGAGGGAAATCCATTGTCTGCTGGCGAGGAGTTTGCCGAGCCGCAGACGCTGGAGCAGGCGCTGGCGCTGCTGGCCCGGCGCGATGCGCAGCTGGCCGCCCTGCGCAGCGAGCAGCAGGCCTGGGTGCATGCGGTATCGCATGATCTGCGTGCGCCGCTGCGCCATGTGCTGGCATTCAATCCGCTGATCGCGGAGCTGCTGCAGTCGCCCCAACCCGGTGCGCAAGAGCTGGAGGAAGCGCTGGGTTTCCTGCATACCATGGAGCAGTCCGCCCAGCGTATGGCGGCCATGTTCGACGGGCTGCTGCTGCTGGCGCGCGCGGCCCGCCATGCTTTGAGCTGGCAGGCGGTAGACCTGGCTCCCCTGCTGCAGGGCCTGAAGCGGCAGCTGGAGTCCGAGGCGCCCGGCCGCAGCATCGTCTGGCGCCTGCCTGAATCATGTCCGACCGTGCAGGCCGACCCGCAACTGCTGGAACAGGCCTTGAGGGCGGCGCTGTCCAATGCCGTCAAGTTCAGCCGGCGCGTGCCCCAGGCCAGCATTCAGGTCGGCGTGAGCGTGACCGACGAAGGCGGCCTGGCGATTGCGGTGAGCGACAACGGCGTGGGCTTCGACGAGGCGCGCGCCGACCGGCTGTTCGGCATTTTCCAGCGCATGCACCGCGAGTCCGAATTCGAAGGCGTGGGCACGGGGTTGGCGCTGGTGCGCAGCATCTGCCGCCGCCATGGCGGCGAGGCCGACATCCATGCCCAGACCGGCCTGGGATGCGAGCTGCGCCTGAGCTGGCCGCAGCCGCGGTGATCAGCCGTCGGCGCGCTCCAGGTCGGCTGCGGCGTCGGTCTGGACAAGAGTCCGTTCCGGCGGCGAGGGCATGGTCGCCGGGCTGGTGCGCAGGGTGCTGTTCTTGCCGTCCGTGGCATCGATCACCTGGTCGCGCCCCGCGTCCTTGGCGCTGTAGAGCGCGCTGTCCGCGGCCTTGATCCATTCGGCCACCGAGTTGAAGCTGCTGTCGGCGGCGGCCACGCCGATGCTGCCGCTGACGCGCAGTTCGGGATGTTCGCGTATGCGGATCTGGGCCAGCTTGTCGCGAATGCGCAAGGCCACGAAATACGCGTCCTCGGCCTTGGCATGTTTGCACAGCACGGTGAATTCGTCGCCGCCGTAACGGCCGGCAATATCGTGGCTGCGCAGGCATTGGCGGATGGCCAGGCCTATGAGTTTCAGGACCTCGTCTCCGACAATATGCCCGTACATATCGTTGACGCGCTTGAAATGATCGATGTCGATCACCAGCAGGCAGGTGTGCTCCTTGGAGAGGTGATGCTGGCGCAGCGCGGCGCGGGCTTTTTTCCACCAGTAGTCACGGCTGTAGACGGTGGTCAGCGGGTCCACGCGGCCCAGCTGCTTGAGCTGCAGATTCTGCCTGGCCAGGGTCTTGAGCATGCGGCGCGTGGACCAGCTCGCATAGGCGCTGTGCAGGATCACCAACGGCAGCAGGCTGAGCTGCACGCCCAAAGGCGCATCCCACTGCGGCTCGGGCTGTATGCACAAGCTCATCAGCAGCATGCCGCCGAGCAGCGCCCCCAGAGTGGAGAGCCAGCGCCGCCTGAGCCCCGTATAGAAGCGGTCGGCCACGCCTATGGCCAGAATGCAGAGGCTGGGCAGCAGGCTCCAGTGCATCAGCGCAAGCCAGCTGCCCACGATCAGCGCATCCAGCAGGGAGTTCACATACTCGGCATGGAACGGGTCGCGCTGGCGGCCCGAATGCAGAAAAGCAATATGCGGCCAGACCAGGGCGCTGACGGCCGTAAACGCCCACCAGGCCATATTGGCCGGCTGATAGGCCAGGCATGCGGCCACCACCAATCCACCCAGCGCCATATACGAGGCGCGCAAAGGGTAGGTCCGACGGTGAACATCTTGATGCAAGGTCATCCGGGGGAGTTGGATTAGGTCAAGACGGTGAGGATAATGGAAATGTGTAAATTTGTATTTAAATTAGTTAATTTGTGTCAATTTTTAACAGAGACGCAAAACAGGTTTGTCGCATCACGCAAGAGTTGATTTGCCTGTGTGTCAGCGATTACATTGAGTCTCGGGCATGGGGAGCTCGGTGCCGAACTTGGCGCGCTTCACGCTGAAGAAGGCCTTCACGTTCCGGACGTTGGCATCCTGGGTGAACAGCTTCTGGCTCAGGCTCAGATAGGCCGGCATATCGGCGGTGGCCACGATCAGCACGAAGTCCGGACCCGGAGAGACGCGCCAGCATTGCTGCACGCAGGGCTCGGCCACGGCTTTTTGCTCGAACTGAAGCAGGGAGGTGCTGTCCTGCCGGTCCAGAGACACCTCCACGATGGCCTGCAGGCCATGGCCGGTAAGCCTGGCCAGTTGTTCGGGGTTCAGAATGGCGACCTGTTTTTCGATCAGGTTCAGTGACTGCAGCCGCTTGACCCGGCGCAGGCAGGTCGGAGGCGAGAGATGCAGTTTCCGGGCCAAGGCCTGATTGCTGAGGCCGGCATCGTGCTGCAGCTGTCTCAGCAATTGCAGATCGGTGGCATCCAGTTCTATGGAATTTTCATTCATAAAAACAAATTTTATTGAATAAAAATTCAAACTGATGTTTGTATGAAATTTTCAGTCGTAAATAAATATTTATTGATTAGAAATTTCTTTGTGCCGCGCGTAGCATGCGCGGCAAATCAATCCAAAGGTATACATCTATGTGTGGCATTGTCGCGTCGGTCTCCTATCGCAACATCGTTCCGGTTCTGGTCCAAGGCCTGCAGCGTCTTGAGTACCGCGGCTATGACTCCTGCGGCGTGGCCGTGCAGGCCGTGGATGCCGATGGCCTGAGCCAGGGGCTGCAGCGTGCGCGCTCCACGGCCCGCGTGGCCGAACTCATGGAGCAGGTGCGGACCGAGCATGTGCACGGCCTCACGGGCATCGCCCACACCCGCTGGGCCACCCATGGCGAGCCCGCTGTGCGCAATGCTCATCCCCATTTCAGCCATGGTCCCGGCATCTCGCCCGTGGCGGATGCCGACGCGCCGGCGCGCGTGGCCCTGGTGCACAACGGCATCATCGAGAACTACGAAGCGCTGCGTGCCGAACTCCAGGCCAAGGGCTATGTGTTTGCCAGCCAGACCGATACCGAAGTCATCGCGCATCTGGTGGACAGCCTCTACGGCGGCGACCTGTTCGAGGCCGTTCAGGCGGCCACGGCCCGCCTGCATGGCGCGTTTGCCATCGGCGTGATGCACAAGGACGAGCCGCATCGCGTGGTGGGTGCGCGTGCCGGCTCCCCGCTGATCCTGGGCGTGGGCAAGGAAGGCGGCGAGAACTTCCTCGCCAGCGACGCCATGGCCCTGGCCGGCGTCACCGATCAGATCGTCTACCTGGAAGAGGGCGATCTGGTGGATCTGCAGCCCGGCCGCTACTGGATCGTGAGCCGCAGCGGCGAGCGCCTCGATGAAAAGCGTCGCCCCGTGAAGACCGTGCTCGCGCACAGCGGCGCGGCCGAGCTGGGCCCGTACCGCCACTATATGCAGAAGGAAATCTTCGAGCAGCCGCGCGCCATCGGCGACACGCTCGAAGGTCTGCAGAACATCGTTCCCGAGCTGTTTGACGGCGTGACCCCCGAGGGCAAGACCGGCACCGCCGCCTGGCGCGTGTTCAAGGAAATCGACCGCGTGCTGATCCTGGCCTGTGGCACCAGCTATTACAGCGGCTGCGCGGCCAAGTACTGGATCGAGGGACTGGCCGGCATTCCCTGCAATGTGGAGGTGGCCAGCGAATACCGCTACCGCACCAGCGTGCCGGACCCCAGGACCCTGGTCGTCACCATCAGCCAGTCGGGCGAAACGGCCGACACCCTGGCGGCGCTGCGCCATGCGCAAAGCCTGGGCATGCAGCACACGCTGACCATCTGCAATGTGGCGACCAGCGCCATGGTGCGCGAGTGCGCGCTGGCCTATATCACGCGTGCCGGTGTCGAAATCGGCGTGGCCTCGACCAAGGCCTTCACTACCCAGCTGGCCGGCCTGTTCCTGCTGACCCTGGCTTTGGCCCAGTCCAAGGGGCGTCTGACCGAGGAGAAGGAGCAGCAGTACCTGACCGCCATGCGCCATCTGCCGGTGGCCCTGCAGTCCGTGCTGGCGCTGGAGCCGCAGATCATCAGCTGGGCCGAGGATTTCGCGAAGAAGGAAAACGCGCTGTTCCTGGGCCGTGGCATCCACTATCCGATCGCGCTCGAAGGTGCGCTCAAGCTCAAGGAAATCAGCTACATCCATGCCGAGGCCTATCCGGCCGGCGAGCTCAAGCATGGCCCCCTGGCCCTGGTCGACAGCGCCATGCCCGTGGTCACGGTGGCGCCCAATGACGAGCTGCTGGAAAAGCTCAAGAGCAATATGCAGGAAGTGCGTGCGCGCGGCGGCGTGCTCTATGTGCTGGCCGATGCCAAGACGAATATCGACAGCAGCGAAGGCATGCACGTGATCCGCATGCCCGAGAACTACGGCGCGCTGAGCCCCATTTTGCATGTGGTGCCGCTACAGCTGCTGGCCTACCACACGGCCGTGGCGCGCGGCACGGACGTGGACAAGCCGCGCAACCTGGCGAAATCGGTGACGGTCGAGTAAGCACGCCAAAAAGCGCTCCTTGATTGATCGTAAAAATAAACCCTGTAACGTGAAAATTAACTCTGTAAATTTCACGGGGCTCGGCGCTCGGGGAGGACTTGCTCTGTCCTTCCCGCCACTGGCGCAGCATGTTTGGCGCGTCTCAATATGTGATCAATCGGTGTTTGCTGATCGTTGCCGTTTTCTGGCTTCGGCTGAGCAGGCTTGACCCAGGAACGCCATGCAGCGTGGCCTAGTTGGAGTTGCTTTGAGTAGCAGTTCGTCGACCGGCGTTCAAGACATGAATTCAGTCCGAGTTGAACCGATGCCTGGTGAGCTTGCGATTGCGCATGCAGGTCGGATGGCCTTATTCCTTGGGCTCAATAGTTCGCAGAGATTCGACCAATGGCTGAAAGATCAAGGCGGCGTGCTGCCAATGGACGGGCCGCGGTTGACTCAATTGGCTGCAGTCGTTGGCATGTCGCCCGTTGATTACGCACGGCAGCACAGCATGATGGGTGTACTTCGCGTTGGGGCGCGTCCAGCAGACATGGCTTTTTATGGGGCACAGGAGGGCGTTAATTTCACAAAGCGCTTGGGCATGCTGACGCAGAAAGCGAGTGCATTCCTTTGTCCTCATTGTGTTGAAGATGACCTCAAGGGTTCAAATTTCAGTTGGTTTCGGCGAACCCACCATCTTCAGGGGGTCGATTGCTGTCCGAGCCATCGAACACCGTTGATCAAGGTGAAAGGCTCCGATCCATGGGCACTGCTTCCGCAGCACTGGATAGAGCAGGGTGACGTCGAGGTACTGAAGTTGGGCGCTGGTGATCTTGAGTTGAATGGTTTTGTGAACCGTCTCATGGAGATCGCTTGTGCTTTGCTGGAACGGAACCGCCCTATTGCTGTAGGGCATCTGGCCAGGCGGCTAGGCGATCGAGCGCGGGAGCTTGGCTTGCGTACCAGTCAAGATGGTGTCAAATCCAACCTGAGTGATCTTGTCTTAAGCAGGGCTCCGGATGAATGGCTGATGCGCCACTGGCCTGAGTTGTTGAATAAAAAGATAGGTGCATATTTCTCTGGCCTAGACAGTACGTTGATTTCGCGTACGGTGCCCTCGACCGGGTTTGCATATGCCACTGCAATGGCTGCACTCTGGGACTCGCCCTCACAAGTGCATCAGGTGCTGAAGCAGATTGATGTGGGAGAGGCAAATTCGCCTGAAAGGCCTGCTAAACGCCGCAATGCTAAAGATCCAACCTTTTGGTTTGGTGGGTTCTGGAAGGAATACCTGGAGTTGCAGGGCAGGGTCAGAGCAATTGCCCCTAAGCTGGGACTACACCCGACGCACTTGCGCGAAAAATTCAATCAATTGGGCTTGCCGTCACTGCACGATGTCGCATTCGCGCCTCGTTGGCGTGCCTTTCTCAGTTTTGAGGCCGGAATGTCGCTGTCTGATGCATGCGTGGCCGAAGGAGTGAGCGAGGCCGAGGTGTTAGAGCTCATTAGGCTTTCTTGTGCTCGCGTGGCCAATGCCGCCAGACATGTTCAGAAATCGCGAGCTACCGAGTTGACTGCATATTCTGATTGACCTGACCACCTGTGCTGGCCATCGCTGACCAGTCCGCCGGTCGTGACCGGCTGCGTCTGGCCAATTCGTGACTGTCGCTGCTAGCCCTTGCTACCGTTTGAGTTTCAGTGGTCAGTGCCTTCTATGCAGCGGTTGCAGTTATCCGCCCTTTCTCAACGAACGCTTACTATCGGCCACAAGCAGTCATCCAGAAGGAAACAACGATCGACCGCAGAGTGCGCTCATAGGGGCAACCTATCGAATCGACTTTGTTCTGGACAGTTCGGCAGCCAACGCCTTGGCCCAGGAGAGCCCATCGTCGGACAGTCGGACAGGCTCCCCATAACCGGGAGAATTGGAGATCAGTCCATGGACGGCAAGGCTTCCAAGCGAGTACGCGACAGCCGTCTATGCCGCGCTACGGGAAGTCAAAGCCCGAAGAGCAGGGGCTGAACTGGCCAATCGCCATATTGAGATGAGTGATCCAGATAAGAATATCCACCAGATTTTTGCTGAAGCCTTCAAGGACTATGGTCCGCCCTTCGATCAAACGCCCTTCTTCGAAGTGGAGTCCGCCGGCTTGCAGGAAATCCGCGCGCTGCTACGACACGCGTTGTCTCATCAATGGCGAGCCTATGGCGAGCGCGGGTTGATCCATCTCGACTTCATCCACAGCCAGAGCTTCAATGCACTAGCCACGAGAAGGGGGGACCACGAACTGATCGCGATCTTCTCCGGAGCGCTGCGAGCGATCTACCAGTTCTGGTTCTTCTTCATGTGCGACCCACTGGCGATGCCGCATATCGGAGACCCGACCAAGGAGTCGACTGATACGGCGATCGCTGCGGCAATCCGCGGTGGCGGTCTCCACCCAACAGCTCTTCAGCATCCTCTCGACGAGACCAGATACCTTGCCGCGCAAAACCTGGCGCTCGCCACGTGCTTCGTGCTGGCGAACCACGAGGTCGGACATATTGCAAGCTGTCATCCACACTACCTCCAAGCCATCAGCCCTCGGCGCGGCGTATATGAGGAGTTGCCTGCCGTGCCCAGGTCGAGTCGGGCGCAGAAGCTCAGGCAAGCGATGGAGTTAGAGGCGGACGAGTACGCTGGAGGAGTCTCTTTCCAATGCCTGCACCTCATCAAGGGGATGCTCCATGGCGTGGGAAATCTGGACATGGGATACGTCTGGTCGGCAGCATCTACAGCCCTCTTCCTGATGATCCACAAACAATCCGGTCGAGGAATCGAGGAAGCCAGCGCGAACCATCCAGCCCCTGTTGATCGATGGCTCTTGTCGCTCGAGATGCTCCTGAGAAGTGAGCGCTGTAAGGCGTTCAATCCCGACACCGCCCAGATCTCCGCTGGCTTTCAGCAGGTCGAGGCGTTCTGGCATCGACACGCTCTCCTGGGCGAGGGGCAAGCATCGGCGGGGGCCGCAGGCGTTAGGGAAGCTTCGAGCTCCGGTACGGAGAGCATCTTGATGAACAGCAGCATGTCGGAGGCCGCCGCACGAATCAACGTGACTTTGAAAGGGCTACGGAAGATCGGTCCCACTTTGAACGCCATCGGTGCGCACCGCGTACAGGCGGCTGCCCGTTACCGCAATGACCATCGCGCCGCTGCGCATGAGGCACTCGCGCAACAACTGAAAAACGGAGCAGTTCGTCGAGAGCCAGCGCCCGCGCAGATGGCCAGCGACTTGGCTGCCGCCGACCCGACGATGCGGGTTGCAGGCGGCTCGTGACAGTGAAGCTGCAGCGGTGGCATCCATTGACCGATCCAAACCAAGTCAATGCCTCACCATCGCTGGCGGGGTCGGGCGGTCGAAAACTAAGCTCACCTCACGAGCGGATTTCAAGTGCCATTCTTTAGTTTGATGATGCCTTTGCACTATCGATCAAGGAGTTTTCCTAAGCGTTCGAGACTGTGGCAACATGGTCCCAGAAATAACACTGCGGCCGGGGGTGCTCCAGGTCGCGACATCAATACCAGGGAGATCAACATGCCCATCGTGTTCGTCCACGGCGTCAACAATCGAGACGGCGACGCTTACCGGGAAAACGAGAAGGCGCGGGATGGATTCCTACGCGAGTACGTGGCACCGGCGCTCGGGTTGAGTGCCGACAAGCTCACGGTCACCAGCCCGTACTGGGGCGAGTTCGGCGCCAAGTTCGCCTGGAACATGGCGGTGCTCCCGGACTCGTCCACGAAGGTCGCGTCTTTCGGGGCAGACCAGGAAGCCCAGGCTCGTGCCCGGGTGGCCGGCCTGCTCGCTGAATCAAATCAGAGCGGGGATCTCGTCGCGCTGGCCAAGACGGATCTATTGGCGGCAGTGGATCTGCTTTATGCCTCGGCGATGGCGGGCGCCAAATCGGAGGACGAGGCGCGGTATCTGGCAAAGTCGTACGACCTCGCCAGTGCGTATGTCGAGGCCAACCCTCAGCCGGACTGGCTCGCTGCCGCGGGCCCGAAGAACTTTGCCGACCTACTCGTGAGCAAGTCCAAGGCTTCCGAGGTCCAGAGCTTCGGCCCCCTGAGCAAGATCCTCGACTCGATCAAGGAAGGCGCATCCCGTCTGGTCAACGCAGCGCCGGACGTCACGACCGGGCTCGCTGGCCTGCTCCTGCGCAAGAAGCTCAACAACGCCGTCACCCGTTTCGCTGGCGACGCGTTCGTCTACTTGAACGGCCGCGGCACGGCCGACGCTCCCGGCCCCATCGTCACGACTGTCCTGAAGGCGCTGCAGGACGCTCAGGCCAAGCGCACCGAGGACGACAAGCTCATCGTCGTGGCGCACAGCTTCGGCGGCGAGATCGTCTATGACATCCTGACATACTTCGACCCGACCCTGAGCATTGACTGCCTGATCACGGTGGGCTCCCAGGTTGGTCTGTTCGAAGAGATGAAACTCTATAAGGTTAGCGATCCCAAGATCCCGGTCGACCCGAAGAAGGACCACGTCGCTCGCCCCAAGGGGATCAAGCGCTGGCTCAACGTGTTCGACACCAATGACGTGCTGAGCTACCAGCTCAAGCCCGTCGTCGACGCCGTGACCGACTTCAGCTACGACACCGGCTACAGCACATTGGGCGCGCATGGCGGCTACTTCGATCGCCCGAGCTTCTACAAGCGCATGGCTGCGCGTCTGAAGGCGGC
This sequence comes from Comamonas guangdongensis, assembly GCF_041079535.1. NCBI lineage: Bacteria > Pseudomonadati > Pseudomonadota > Betaproteobacteria > Burkholderiales > Comamonadaceae > Comamonas > Comamonas guangdongensis. The sequence goes on from NZ_JBFYGN010000022.1 coordinate 62,109, forward strand.
CGACCCCGAGGTCGGAGCTGGCGCCCAGTGACGGTCCTGCTGAACACCACAATAGCCGGCCAGGCGGGCACGCACGTGCTGGCCATTGGTGTCGGGAAGTACCCCCATCTGCTAAACGGAACGGCCAAGCTCGCCACAGACCCGATGGGGCTTGAGCAGCTAGAGTCCCCGCCGGTCTCGGCCAAAGCGCTGATCGACTGGTTTCTTTCGCCGGTTGCCGGCGCTGGGGTGTTCGAGAACCCGGACGCGCCACTGGCCTCGATCGAAGGCCTCGCGTCCGCCGAGCAGCCTGTGGTCATCGCCACGCCGGGTGGCCCAATCGCGCTCGCCGAGGCGACGCAGGACGCCATCCAACAGGCCTTCGAGGACTGGCTGGATCGCCTTAAGAGCCACCCCGACAACGTCGGCATCTTCTATTTCTGCGGCCACGGCGTGATGGTCTCCGACCATTACCTGCTCTCGCAGGAGTTTGGCCACTCCGCGCAGCCCTGGACGAAGGCCTTCAACGTCTCGCTGACGGTCCGCGCCGTTGAACGGGAGATCCAAGGGTCGGTCTTCTTCTTCATCGACGCCTGCCGCAACATCCCGCGCGCCCTGGCCATGACCCTGGGAGCGCAGCCACCACCGCTGCTGCCGGCAGACCTCGGGGCGGACGTATCGCGCAAGCATGTCACCGTGATCCATGCGACCGGCGAAGGCCAACTCGCCTTCGCGCCGCTGGGGCCTACGGTGTCCAGGTTCACGTCTGCCCTCATCTGCGCGTTGTCGGGCTATTGCGGCACCAAGGACCCGGGCCAGCAGACCTGGACGGTCGACGGCGACAACCTGTCGGTAGCGGTGCGCACCCTGCTCGCGCAGAACGAGCCAGACCACGCCGATGCCGGCAACAACAAGCAGGTTTCCGAGCAACTGATCACCGGCCCGGTAGTGCCCCTCATGCGGCGAGCGTTCGCCCCCAAAGTGAAAGTTCGGTTGGATCTCGCACCGAGCCAGCGACGGGCGCTGTACGAGATGTACCTAGAGTCATCCAAGGGCAACAACCGGGTCGCGCAGACGCTGCTGGATCAGGTCTTCAAGGTGGAGCTCCCTCGCGGCATCTACGAGGTCGGCGCGCTGGATCCTGCCGGCATCCTGCCCCACCTCCTGCACGTCGACGAGGAGTTGGCGCCCCCGATGTACCTGTTCACGATGAAGTCGCAGCCATGAAGCGCATCTCCGTCATCCTGAACTACCCGACTGATGATCACCTACTCGATCAACACGAGGACCCGGGCGCAGCGCTGCCGGTGAAAGTGCTGGACGCCGAAGGTGCCGTGCTGGCCGTCGCCTCGACACGGGTTCGTAATCCGGTCAGGTTGGGCGTCTCCGACGAGGTGGAACTAGCCTTCGTGCGCCTGACTTGGCCGTCTGGGCGTACAGTGACGCAACGCGTAGACATGAGCGTACCCTCGGATTCGGTCTCGGGCGACTACCTCGTGGTCTTTGAGCCTGCGTATGCACCGGCCAATGAATGGTCAGCCTGGGCCATCCCCAAGCTCAACCCACGCAGTCGTCTTGCCAGTCCGCAAGCGGACCTGGATCTCGGCATGGACGAGTTCTCGAGGGTATGGCTGCGACTGTGGAGGTTCCAGAATGGCGAGTGGAGCCGGGTGCCCGTGGAACCTGTTGATGCACACCGCAGTCGCTCGGCCTGGCAGATGGACCTGCAGCTGGATGCGTCGAATTGGCTGATGCAGATCGGGGGCTCCAAGGTCACTTGGCGCTTTGTCGCCCTGCCCGGGAACGGACGCGCGCGCGTGCTGATCACGCCCAAGGATTCGAGCGACCCGCGCGCGGATGAACTCAAGGTCGTCGTGACCGGCTTCCGCTCCGGGGCGGAGACGCTGCTCGAGTTCCTATCGCGTGACGCGATCCGGTCGATGAACGCCGTCGCCGATCCGGTGAACGTCGCGCGGGAACTTCTCCGCGCCAAGTTCGATGATCCGGTCGGCGCAGTGGCCGCCGCCTACTTCCTGCTGCGGGTCAATGCGGCGGACCAGGTCCCCCTGGCTTGGTTCGAGAACCTGTCGCGCTCCTTCCGCTGGCTGCCCGATACCGCCATCGTGCACTGCGCCCGGCTATTGCGCGATGGCAGCCGCAAGCACACGGAGGAGTTCAACCCGCTCAAGCTCCTGCGAGAGAGCCTGTCCAACGGCTGGCCGGTCTTTACTGAGGGGGTCAACCTGCTGCAGGAAGCGGCCTCTCTACTCGGCAACTCGCTTCTCGAGGCTGATCCTGTGGCCTTTCATAAGGTCGAGGCGCTCGGTGCAGGCAAAGGCTGGGCGGGCGCGATTACCAGCTTCTACGGACGGCATCCCGGTGAGCCCGACGTGCTTCGATGGGGCGGCATGCCCCGGGCGCCGCGACGCCGGCAAATCATCCCGCAGTTGGTCAAGTCCCGGTTGCCACAGGACGCAATACTGGGCTTCTCGACAGAGTTGCCCCAGCCGTTGCAGCGGCTTCAGATCGAGCGCGGTCGGACCTTACCTGCATTTCCGACGGTTGAGATCCCATCCGCTCAGCCCCCAGCCCTCCAGATCCCATCCAGCCGAACGCCTGCCGTTGAATTCCCGTCTGCTGGCGAGTTTGCTGGGCTCCCTGTCGCCACGGGCAAGCCCCGGCGAGTGAAGCGTGAGTCAGACGATGGCGAGTTCCTGCTCGGGAGCGTTGCCAGTTAGTCAGGTGCGTCGCGCCCCGTCAGCGAAATGGATAGAACTGCGCCAGCCCGCTGTGGGTGGCGTGAGGTTCCTGCCGGTCTCTCTCTAGTCGTTCGACGGCACGTTGCGCCGTGAGCAGGTTGCGCAGCGGTGACGACGGGCTGGTTCCCAGTCCCAGAGCGCGCCAGGCCGAGAGCGCCACGGCGTTGAGCGCTTCTTCGCCATCTCCAAGAACCAGTCCAGCCTCCGGGTGCTGCCCGATCAGTCCCGCCATACAGTCATTGGCAACCGCGGCAAAACGGACCAGCGGCTCGGGGTGACCTGAGCGACCAGCAGGAAGACCACCAAAATCGCACCCAGCATGGCGTGCACGCGACTCACCGACCCCGTGTCGGCATCCGCGTCGTACACGCCTTCGCCGCCTCGAGGGCGACCATGTCCTGCAGCAACATGTTGGCTGCCAACTGGTCAACCGATGCGGTAGTCGCCGAGATAGAACACCATCCATACTTCACGTCCGCAATGAAGAGATAAGACTATATGCACATACCGGAAATCAGTGTTGAGAACTCATGGCCACCTCTCCCAACACAGCATCGGTACAGCCCGTTCTTCGACTTTCTTGCAGACGCGCTCTTCCAACACCGGCATGCTGTGGCAGCGTCGGATCGGCACTCAATGAACAGGTTTGCAAGAGCTGCGGTGATTGCGTCAGCACTCAGTGTTGAGTGCCTCGCGAACTGCCTCTTGTTCAACCTCGAATTGCCGCCAGACGAGTTCAAGGCCGCAGATAGGCAGCGGCCTCTGGACAAAATTGCGCGCTTCTTCAAAGATGAGGGTTTAGCTGGCTTCAGTAAGGGCGTGAGAACGTCGCAGCGTTGCGCCGAGCTACTGGAAATTCGTGATGCATACGTTCATCCCAAGAACAGGCAAGATTCGGCGGTTCTCGATAGCCTGAAGGATGGCGGCGAGGAGTGGATCATTCCCATGTCCGTCGACTTGACACTCTGGCCTCAACTCGGGGTTCCGCGAGGCACTTTTGCCTGGGATGCAAAGACCTCCGCAGTAGTTTTGGATGCCGCGTTTCGCTTCCATCACTATGTGCTCAGCAAAATTCATGCAACGGGCGGCTACGACATAGCGGCGCTATTGGCTTCGTGTATTGATGTGGCAGAGAAGCTCCGCATCACCATCCCCTTGGACGACGACCTCAAACAAGAACTGCGCACTGCCAAGGAGTACGGATTACTCCTTGAAGACCTTGGCCTCAACGCTTGGCTCGGTTAACCATCTGGATAGACCATGCAGCTTGGGATACCCGGCCTCCGAGCGATAGACGTCCGTACAGACTTGAGCTGTTGCAACGCGTCGGGAACGCAAGTTCGTAGAGCACACAGGCGGTCAATGGAGGTTGTGACCAAGCTTTTCAACTGAAGGGCCGCTTTCCAACGCGGTTCAGACATCCAAGGGAAGAAGGCGCTATGCCCGGTTGCGGCGCTTACCAGTCATTGAGGCACCATATTTGAACGGCTGCAACCAGCCTGAAGCCGACTTCTGGCTCCTAGGTCGGCTTTGCAGCGATTGCTGCCGGTCGGCTTGAACGGGTGAACTCACGCTAACGGCCACTACGCGGCCACTAGCTCTGGCAGCGTCCTTGTGAAGGTTAGTTAAATAAGGCTGCGTCACACGAACGTGACGCCAAAAGCCAGCCTCTCGTCGAAGGTGTCGAAGCCGCCCTTCCTGTGCAACGTTCGCACACGCCAAAAGTAGAACGACCGCACATCTGAGGCTGCTCCACCCGGTGACGCGCGATAGGCCGTACCTCTGGAGACAAGGGCTGTGCCACAGTTTCCGCTGATTTGGATCGAGCGAACCGGTCCCCAGCCTGCATTCCAGTAGCAAAGGTCAGCGACGACCTCACTACCGGACTTGACCTCCAGCCCTCCACCACAAGGCGTGACCTCCAACTGTCCATGCCCTGGCATTGTCGGCAAGAAGAGCCGCCCCGGATAAAGGTCGTGCTGTAGGTAGCCTAGCCGGTTGAAGTCGAGCGGCTTGGCCAGCGGCCATGCCTTGCTGTCCTCATCGGCTATCTCGTGGGGAGCTGACGACTCCACGACCGTAGTCGTGCCCAGCGGCTCCTGGAAGTCGCTTGCGAGTAGCTCTCCGGTTCTCCAAAGGTCCTTCAAGTGCTCCGCCAAGCCTTCATCAGCGACGCTGCCACCTTCCGCCTGCATCCACAGGACGACCGAGACCTCCACACAACGGTCCATCGACATCACAACGGGCGACGAGAAGGCCATCAGTTCATCGCCAGGGCGCTCTAGCTGAACCCGCTCAACGAGGCTGCGAACAGCCCCACCAATAGCCTCATCATCACCGTCGAATTCCGTTCGACCTGGAAACCAAACCGGTCGTCTAGGCCTGAGCAGCGCAAGTGTCGGGTGAACAGGTAAAGCCAACAGAGCCCGGTCTTCCGCCGTATTGGGAGGCATGCCCCAGAACGCCTCAGCAACCGCCAACGTGCGGTGGTAGGCGGAGATCATCCGCAAGGCAGTCCGAGATGAGGTTTGGCCGCTGAACCCGGCACCTAAGGGGCGCGAGAAGTGCCAAGGGTCGCCCTGAAAGGGAGCATCCGGATAGGCCTCCTTGTTCATCGACCATTCGAAAGCCATCTGGCGGACGAACGGCAGCCGCGTAGCTGCCTCAAGTTCCGTCGCGGAGGTTCTGAACACCAGCGGAAGATCCGCACCGTGTACCCCGTTGAAATCCTGTGGAATCTCGAAGTCCACAGGCACTTCTTCTAGGCCTTCGTCCGAGGTGTCCGCCCACAAACCGAGGCTCTCTAGCAATAGTTCCGAGAGGACGGACGTCTTCGGAATGCTCTCTGCTAGTTTCTGGCTGGCCTCGTACCCGTGCGCCTGCGCGGCCATCCAGAAGACGAAGAGCGCCTCCACCACTTCGGCCTCGAGCTTCCTTGTGCCGAGGAATTCAAAAAGTGCTGTCTCCGTCGCCGCCTTGGACGCCGGTGCGCCCAGCCGAGCGGCGAGTTCCTGCATGGTCCACCACCGCGCAGTGGTCGACGGCCAGCCCAGCCTAGCGACGAGGATGCGAAGGTCATCCATCATGTGTCCTTCGCCATTGCAGCGTCGAGCTCTTTTGCCCAGCGCGGCCGCTCCAGCGGAAGCGTTCGGGTGTCTTCAAGAACGCAATTCATCATCATCTCGGCGAACTTCACGGCGTCGGCAACGCGCTTCTGCTGTACATAGAAATAGACCATCAGATTCGTCGGCGCTACACGCGGCGGCTCAGGCTCTCCGAACATGCCATACGTCGTCTCAGCGACGAACTCGTCGCAACGACTCGGGTAGTGCTGCACGACCATATCCAGCCTCTCACGCGTCTTTTCTTCGCTCTCCGCGAAGCCAAGCCACGCCCCCGTCCGGATCTGCGCTTGGACGAGGTAATTCCATGCAGCCTTTGAACCACTCAGCTTGCGCCTCGTCTCAAAGGCGAGGTCATACAGTTCGAGGGTGCCGTTGATGCGCCCCTCGTCTGACTGAAGAAACCTGTCCAACGCCGCGAGAAGGCGCTTGCCCTGCCCGGCTCTATCCCAGTGCTTGTACCAAGCTCGAAGCAGCCTCCTCTTGTCGTTGTAGCTGGTCGAAAGGCTTGCAAGCAGGTCGTCGACCTGCTCCGGTGCGAACGTCGTGACGTCGCCCGTATATGGCTTGCTGTCAATGTCACCGCTAGACGAGTCTTTGCGTTGGAGCACGCCGACGTCCCAGCCGGCATGCTCCCTGAGAACACGCAGCCGCTCAGCAGCGCCATCCTGACCATTGCGTTCAAGCTGCATCAACGCGTCCTGAATCTCTGGATGAACACCGGTGCGCATAAGCGCGTCCAGCGGCCAACCGTCCCGCACGCCCTGCTCTACGTACGCCCGCAAGCTGTCATCCGCATGCGACCAATCGCCCGCGTCCGTGTGCTCCTCATACTTCCTCACCAGAGCTGGTGGGCAGAGTTTCGCCAGCAGGCGGTCTGCGGCTGAGAGCACGTGCCTCGTTCCCTTTCCGTCCGTGAAGTCCAGCACGTGGTGGACCTGTGGCGAGATCAGGCTGAGCAGCCGAAGAGCATCGTCTGGCACGACCTCCACCAGGTAGTCAATAGCGCCAACGGTGTTGTTCAACGTGGGGTCCTTGCGGTGCCCGTAACCGGTCACCAGCTCCCAAGTCTGCGTGCAGAGCTCCCGGGCGCTGGTGTTCAAGCCGTGGCTAAGGGCGATGCCGCAGAGTTGCAGAGGCGTCTGAAGATGAACGCTGGTCTCCTGGCGGATCTCAGCATCGAGCAGGACGCGTTGGGATTGGATGAAGGCCGCAGCGGCTTCATCGCTCATCCTAGTCAGCAATCCTGCCGCGTACTGAGTGCGGAAGGATGCAGAGTCAAACCACTCGCTGGCACCCGCTGCAGCCATGGTCTCCGCCGTGAGCTCCACATCGTCGCAACCGGCAAACAGGCTGCTCCCCAGCCGGATGTCGCAGGCAATGCGATGCAGCCCAGCCTGGAAATCCTCCGCCGCCGAGCTGGCGTCGTAACCCTGTCTGAAGCGCCTGAGCTGGACAGGTTTGAGCAGTTCGAACAGCTCATGAAAGTCCACAAACTCCCCCCGCCACCAGCGCTCGGCAACCTGGGCTGCAATCGCTGAGAGGGAATTCAAGAAGTAGCTGATGTTCCTCCTGTCCTCGTAGGTGGGCGCCCGCACGAACTCGAAGCAGGCTTGTCCTTCTGCCTTCATGCAAAGGCTCAGGTGAACGCCGCTGAAGAACCAATGATGAACGAGCGCCCCCAGGTCGTACTTGCGCTCGGAGTAGTCACCCTTGAGCCACTCAATGGGGATGGGCTCGTTCAGCGGCTTCGAGCTCCGTGTGCGGGCAGCCTCCAAGGCAGCAATGAACGGGGTTCGCGCCAGCTTGCTGAAGTCGTCGCGGTCAAAGATGCTCACCCCGGCCGTTGCAGCCGCACGGACGCAGACGTCGCTGAGAACACTCTTATCCGGGTCGTCGGGGGGCAGCGGGGTGGCCGCGTCCATCAGATCGTCCAGCACGCCCTCGTCAACCAGCATCTGGGCTCGCGGCATCCACACGACAGCGGAGTTCTCGCGAACCAGCTTGGCAAACGCCTCTGACGTCGCACCGATGACACCCAAGCGCGCGAACGCCTCGACCAAGAACTTGAAATCAGCAGTTCCTTCGTTTGACGAGTACCGCGTGGAGAAGCGGCTGAGACCTCTGAAACGCCGCAGTGCCTCGGAACCACAGCTCTTGGCCAGTACCGCATGTCCTCGCGCTTGCAAGGCCAATCCAAGGGCTGCCACTCGCAGGATGTCCGTCTCGTGCCGCGACGCCACAGCCTCTCGGACAACGCCGTCGTCGGCTGTCAGCCTCAGCGTAAACGACACAAGCCGAGCCATGTCGTCGTCCTGCATCTGAAACTCGCTGCCACGGACCATCCGCGCCCTGAGATGTTCAAGGCGGTAGGCGTCGGCAAACGCATTGGTATCCAGCGCCGCGACCATGGCCTCCGACAACAAAGTGTCGAACAGCGACTCTGGATAGCCCTCCTCAAGGCGGAGCATTATCCAGTCGCGGGTCAACCCGGCAATGAGGCTCTTGGGGTCACCGAGCCTGGCCTGAACCGACCAGAGCCAGTTGACGCGCAAAGAGGGCGGCGCCGATGTTTCCAACCAGCCCGCCACCGCCGGCATCAGTTCCTTGATGCGCTCGTCGTAGTCCGGTGTTGAGCGCACAAAGACGGCCAGGCTCTCGTGGAAGACCTTCAGGCCAGCCGCTGAAGAATGCAGCAGGTGCTCCACCTTCGCGACATCGGGCTGAGCAGTGCCAAGCTTCGCCGCAATCTCCAAGAACCCAGCCTTCGGCCAGAAGAAGGGAAACGCGCACACCAAGCGCAGCGTATCCTTCAAACTGGGTGGCAGCTCTTCCCACAGGGACGCGTAGTAGAACTTAACCTCCTTGGTCATGTCCCCTTGCAGCCGCTCGATATCCCAGCTGTCCAGGTCACCCCCGGCATGCTCAACCTCCGCGGTGGCGTAGATGACGTGTAGCGGGTGGCCGTTGGTCTTCTTGCGAAGCGCGGTCGCCGCCTCCTGCAGCTGGCGCTCCGACTGACCCTCATCGTCGAATCGGGTCGACAGCTTGCCCTCGTCAACAGCCTTGCGCAGGTAAGACAACACTGCGTTCTCGGACATCGCCGGCAACTCACGCCAACTGGCCTTCGGGGCTACCGCCAAGAGGTCCCGAGGAAGCTGGGCGTCGTCAACCGGCTGCGTTCCCACCAACAGAACCATGTTGTCCGGACACGGCAAGACCTGCGAGAACAAGTCGTCCAGCGGACGCTTGTCGGCGGCATTGATGCGCCAGACATGGTCCAAGCCGTCCAGAACCAGCACGAACGGCTTGCCCTTACCCTCGTAGTAGGCAGCACAAGCTTCGAGGAGCCCTCGCAAGTCACCGCCGAGTGCCTGAACGCCCGGATGAAATTGCTTGACCTGTGCCGCGATGGACTGCTCGATCGCGTAGCTGTGCACACGGTCGCGCCCCCGCTCGGTCGTCGACAGGAAGTAGTGGTGCCGTACCGTGGGAATGTCCAAGCTAGCAAGCTTGTCGCACAGCGCGCTCAAGTAAGTGCTCTTCCCGCGGCCAGGCGGCCCCGTGAGCACGAATGCCCGTCCAGCACCGGCGGCGGTGTCGCGCACGAACTCCCCGTGGAAGGTTTCGTCTGGCACCTCATATCCGAGCGGCACGAAGAAATCTTCTGGCAAGGGTGCCGGCGGCGTAGCCCGCAGGATGGTGCGTACCTGATCCAAGGAGATCCACCCGTCCGGTGGCGGGAAGTTCTTCCGAATCGCCCAGTTCAAGGCGACGTTCTTGAGGTTCGCAATACCCTCAGGCGTGCCGTGCCGGAGCAGTCGAGCATCGACCTCGTGCTCGAGCGATTCGAAGCCCTTGTCGCTGTGAAGAACCTGCAGCTGACTGAAGAAGGCTTCGCACTTCTTCTCGTCACCCAGCTCGGCGATCAACGCTGAGCGCCGAGGCTTGGGCACTTTGGCGAAGTCGATTTTCCCGCCGAAAAGGCACGCCTCAATTTCCGCATCTGGCCGACGATTCGTCTTCAGCGAGATCACGCCAACCCGAGCCGGATCCAACACTACGAAGGCGTCAAACCACTTCTGCAGCATCGACCTAGACTTCGCCGTCTTGCCGGACTTCTCGAGCATCCACTCCCAGCTCAACGCGTGAACGGCCGGGTTCGGTGTGTACTTGACTTGCTCAAGGTCGACGAGGCCGTCAACGCGCTCCGCCACGATGTCGTCCAATCCCTTCGGCGCATCGACCTCGTCGTCACACTCGAACTTCACTCGGGTGTAGCGCGTCGGTGCGTCGAGCCAATCGCAAAGAAGCCTCAGCCCCTGGCGATTCTGATAGACGTAGCCGGCGGCAGTTATCGCAGTGTTTTTGATCTCTTCAGACATGGAGCAAAGGTATCAGCTGGCGGAGCCGAAGCTGCGCAGGAGTGGCAGAAACTGCTCAAGGAACATAACATGCCTAAAGAGCATATTGACTCCCTGGCAAGGAGGCTCTTTGCTGTGCTGGAGGATGCGCTTGCAATTCTGAGTTCCCAAGGCGGCTCGATTACAGCCCTCAGTAAAGTAGGCAGTCATGCCGGCTGTGGTCGAAGGTCAGGTATTGATGTGAGCCGTCGCTCGGTTTGAGCTAGGCGATCGGCCGGAATCAGCCTGAAGCTGCCTCCAAACATCAACTTCTGCTTTGCAGTTTGCGGTCGATGGGTGGCGCCTCGCGACCGCTAAGAAGAGCAGGTTGTACAAGTCGGGATCGTAGGTGAACTTGACTACGCCATGATGCAAGCCTGACGGCAGGTTGAGGCGGGTCAAAAGCGCGTCCTTAGTAGGACGAGAAAATGGCGCTACATCTCAAGAGGTCGGGATGTAGCGCCCTACGCTCACCGTAGCGGGTCGCGTGTGATGGCCGGATGGCAGTGCCCAACGATGCAAGACGACTCTAGCGGTACCCGAATGCTGAAGCCAGACCCACGCCACTTATACGGCGCATAGGTGGGCCCATCCAGCAGCTCCTGGAAAATCGACTCAAGAGCAATGCCCGCGAACTCTGCCACCGTGCCGGGATGAAGGTCTTTCAGCGGAACATCGCACACAAAAAGCGTGGGAGCGAAGCGCCCCTTCAGAACGCGTCGGTAGTCGCGCGTGCCCCCAAGATTTGCGGCAAGCGCGGTCAGATATTCGCTGCCATAGAGCATGTAGTGACCGCACATCTCTTTCAAGAACCGCTCATTGGCCTCGAAGTAGACACGGCCCTCCCTCGTGACAGGGCTCACGTACTCCATGGCACTTTTCAGGTTGTCCTCCGACAGCTCCGGGTAGTCGCCGCTCAGGAAAATCTGGCGCGCCTGTTCATGGAACTCATCAATCACCAGAGGGCGAAGGCCATGCTCGTAGAACGAATCGACTGTGGGCGCAGAAGTGCCATGGCAGGCGCGAATCGCGCGGTAGCGGTCAAGCAGTCGTTCTGCCAATTCGGCCTTCGAATCGACATGGATGCCGCGGACCTGCAGAACGAGCTCGTCCAGCCAGCTCAGGTCATCGGATACCAGATACTCGGGAGGGTTGCTGCGAAATGCCTTCTTGACGTCCGGCCCAATGACATGAGACATCAAGCGCCAGATGTCAGGGTGCCAAGTAGCGTGCCGGTCAAGGTCCCAAACGTGCTTGGGTGCAGGCTGCCGCTCACTCGCCGTGGTACTAAGCAGCCGGGAAGAAGTCCCCATCGTCTGGGTGAGCCGGGCAGCAGCAGAAGCGGCATTCCAGTCGCGGAAGCCCTTCTCTCGGGCAACAAGCTCTAGTGCCGCCCCGCGCTTGAGCACCTGTCCTCCAAGAGAATGCTGCGCCTGTAGCTCTCCCGCTCGCGCCTTCATAGCGCGCAGCAAATCATCGCCTTGAAATTGGTTATCCATGGTCTTCCCATAACCGATGCGCTTCAAAGACGTGGTTCGCGTTACGTCGGCACCGGAGAGGAACCAGTGGACGGAGAGAAAACTAGGGCAGATTCACCATGCCCGTGGCGGGCGCGAACGGCGGGGCTGCCACCCCATGCGAGCCATTATAGGAGCGCATGGGCGCGAGCGCTAGCTGCGAGGCATATGTCAGGGCCCCGTTGAAGCCAGTGACTCGCTCGTCGATGTTCCCCTGCTTCAGGGCGACACATCAGCTTGTGGCCGATGTGTGACCTCTCAATAGTCCATATGATGTGCTCGATATCCTTGATGCGGAAGCACTGACCACTTTTTGGAGGGGTGTTCGAGACAACGGAGCTGGAGAGTAGAGACAGCTTTGGCGATTTGTCCAGCTCGAGTGCCTTGGCCTGAGCGTCGACATCCGCATTCGAGCCGTCGGGGAAGCTGATGGCGGCCAACCGGAGTATGCAATTGACCCCAGATGCTGCAGGACAACGCGCAAAAAAAGCACAGTGAAATATTCAGAAGCTTGACTCACTCGTAGAGAATTCTCTTTGTGATGTAGAAGCCGCCGATCGGTGGTCTGCGCAAGCTTCCTGAATGGCTTTGCGGGTGAGGGGAAGTTTGGGCAACGCAGACATTTTTTGCCTCAGCCCCTTCACCGCTGCGCAAAGAATTCCGATAGTCAGGTGTGTCCCTGAGTTCGACATATACCAGTCCAGCGCGGCTACCCGAACGGCTTGGGCAAGCGAAGCATCACGTTGATGCCAATCTCGGCGTTGCGTCGATGTGGTCGGAGGGAATGAGCGGGCTTGTATGGAGTTCTGTAACCACAGCCTATCGTTTCGATACAGCCACGCATAAGCGGCTGGATCCAATCTTCTCCATTCATTGGATGAGGCTGCAGGAAAGGCGTCCCGAATCGTTTGCCAGGATTTGCGTGAACGTTTCTGCGCCTTGATGAATCGTGCTGCGCTCCATTGAGCGTGTAGGCCTGGTTCGGTCAAAAGAACCCGAGTCACTGTTGCCACCGAAATGCTTACCAAAGATGCAGCCACAGCCTTGTCTACGCCACGCTTGAGCTGTAGAACAAGGCGGGAACGGACATCGGGTTTCAACAGCTTCGGGCGTCGAGGACTCTGGATACCCTCACTTGCAGCCCATGCCATGGCTGTCGCGACGGCTACCCCTGTCAGCTCAGCTGCACGGGACACCGACTGTCCGGAGTGGATTTTTTCGATGAGAGAGGCTCGAAGCAGTTCTTTGGGATCGGGCGCCTCCTGTCCGATCAATACCTGACGCGGAAAGTCGATGGCATCACAATCTAAACTGGCATTGTCCAGTTCATGATATGCGGCCCAAAATGACTCCCAGGAACCGAACAGCAAAATAATCAGGGGCAGATGGTTCAGTGGATGCCGACTGACTCGAGGACTGGTGGAGTGCCCCATTCTGAGCAATCGACGTGAAAAGATCCGTGAGTCCAGCCATGGCCAGGAAACCGTCATGAGGCTCGCCGTCAATACGGATGCGAGGGCCTGCTCAAACCGCTTGTGATCAACCCTTGATGAAGCAGCGTGCACGAATCCTTGTTCGACGAGTTTAGCCTTGTAGAGTCGGTTCAACCTGTCCTGAACGAAGGTGAAGGAAATAGGCAATTTCCATAGCGCCAATGCGGCATCAGCCAAAAGATGCTCTTCACCCCTGACGTCATGGTTCTTCAGCAAGTTTCCCAGGTGGGCTTGCCCAGGAAGCCTCCAGTCAAACCTGTTCTGCCCTGACACTTTGTCTGTCGCAACGAGCAACGATGTCTGATGCAAGGGACATATGAGAACACCAGGCACTTGATGGTCAACATGCCAGTAGGCCACTCCGTGTTTATGCTCATCTGACTGCATACATGCAGGGCATGCTTTGAGTGGGTGGCCTGCACCGAACTGGGATGCTGCTAATCCCATCTGCGCTTTCAAGGATGGAGCTGACCCTGTGGACATCTGGTTCAGCCAGTTTTCACACTGGTGCTCTGGATGAAACGGAAAATAGAAGGGAAGCAGGGTGCGGCCAACGATGATTTCTCGGGCTGCTCCAAGAGCACCAAGCGTGCGGTCAACCAGTGTTTGTACGTGCGCCGGAACGTCGTGTGCAGATCCGGCATGGTGTGTCCCGAAGAGCGCTATGCAGCTCTGAGCGGGGATTCGATATCCTGCAAGGTGGTGGTACCGACTACACAAACTGAAAAGCGTCTCTCCTGGCAACCACTCCAGAATAGGATGGAGTGGAGCTAGGTAGTCAGATGATCCTGTAGAGATCATTTATTTATGGACTATCCGGGTGTCATCTTTCCGTCGACATCCTTCTCTCACGGAAGGCGTCGAAGTAAATGTGAAAGATGGCTCTGGGATATGCCCAATTGGGCGGCCACGCCCTTCTTGGATAAGCCTGTTTGGAGCAAGGAGCGGGCGTTGGCAACTCGCTCCAAATTTTGATCAGACGGCCTCATATGTACGCGCCCTGGCGACAGCGCCCTAGCGGCCCCAAGCCATTCGTCAGCGGCTCCTATGCGGGTGTACCAGTCGGAAACTACCCATTCTCCAGGATCAACATACCGGCGTAGGGCGGTGCAGGTGTGCACATCATCGAGTTCACAAAAATTGCTTGGCAAGAGCTCGCGCACCCGAGGGAAGTGGCCGGCGCTAAGCCCTTCTCTGAGGTGATGAAGGGTGTGTCCTCCATCACCGACATGGAGCCCCCATAGAAGTCCAGCAATGGTTTTTTCTTCAATGTGGCCATCGTGGCCAAAAGCGGTCACGAACTCTGTCCGAGACCATCCAAGCTTCACCACCACACGCTTGGCTAATCTTGCTTCAGAGGAGATCTGAGCATGCACCTTTGGTCCGTCGGCGTCGACGCGAATGCTTTGGGTCTGGCTATGTCTAGCACAGCGAGTTGTCGCAGGCATGGCGAGCCTGTAGCACACGGCGCAGCGCACGCGCGGGAAAATCCCAAGGGCGCCAAGACCAATGATGGCGAGTGCCTCACCCGTCTGTCGGCGGCATTGCCCGTGAGTCGTCCATTCCTGGCACAGCATCTGGTAGCCAGCTCTCAACAGCCGAGCCGGATTACGCATCAACATGCCAAGCCGAGGTCGCAGTGGCAAGGGCAATAGCTGCGGCAGCGCAGCGAGCCATTCGTTGCGCGCTCGGTCTCGGGGAAGAGCGGGTGATGTCAAGGCGATCGCCGATGGACTTCCTTTGACCCAGGATTCGCTGACATCTGCAAAGCTGGGTATCTGGCGCAGCAGATGCTCTGGTGACCAGTCGCAAGGAAAGGACCACTTGCGTTGAAGGGATGAATGATTGGTCATGGTTGCAGCTTCAGCACTGGTCCTGAGTAGTTCCAGCGCATAGCCCCCTTCGAGCATGACATCCCCCGTTCCACGGCCATGCCGCCAGTGCAGTTCTGGGCACAGAAATCCCTGTTCATCCATGACTTCGTGCCCGTCGCGATCGAGTCTCCTGTGCGTGGGATGGAAGCCATCTCTCCTTGCCGCCTCAGTGAGTGGCAGCCAGCCGAGCGCAAGCATGTGGGTGTTGATGTTCATGGCGCTGTGCACTTTAGACTCAAAAATGCCTGATATGTGTGCACTTGACAGCCACGTTTCACAGCCAGTGCCTGATCGGTCGCTTCATGCCCTAACCTTGCATTCAATTGCAACGCTTTTCACTTCTCTTCAATGAACTCACTTTTGAGTGCAATCCAGGTCAGCAGGTATTTAGGCATCTCAAAAAGAAGCCTGGAAACCCTGATTGCGCGTGGAGAAGGCCCGCAATTCCTGTGGGTTGGGAGCCAGCGTCGCTGGACTCAGCATGATCTGGTTGAGTGGACTCTTCAGAGGGTCGGAAAGCCAGTTAAGGAGGGCCAACCTCTACAGCGATAACACAAGTTTTTAAACAAAAAACGCCAGCACAAGGCTGGCGTCTTAGGGCTATCGGTGCAAAGCACAGAATCGCTGTTGGCGCATTGATTCTAGGAGGTCTGCACAGGTAGTCAAGTCATACGCGCGCCCATACGGCGCCATGTAGGAGTTGGCGATGGCGATCAACAGAATCAGCGAGTCCCGGCTGCGTCTCATTCAAAAGCGACAGTTGCGGGACGCATGGGGTAAGGCCTATCAGGCGGCCATCTGGGCAACGCCCACTGAGGCACCAGGAATTTCCACTCCCACAATCTTGCATCCAGCCAAGCTGGGTGGCCGGCCCATGCATACCTTGAGCAGGCCAGAGACCTGGGCGGCACTGCTGGCTCTGTACCATCCATGTGTCTGGGACGTGCATGAGCAGCGCATGCTTTATCCCGGTCCGCGGCCCCATTTTCTGGATAGCCATCCTGGGACCGTAGGAAAAGCTTTCAAGCCCCTACGGGGGACATTGGCCGTGGCAGAGGAAATGGGACGCTTGAGCAAGCATCCCAAGTGTCGTGTGCAACAAGGTGAGTCGAATGTGTGGGCACCTTTTCCATACATTGGCGACCTGCTTCTGTTCATCAACGGCGCTGCCGGCCCTCATGCTGTGAATTGGAGTGTCAAGGACAAGCGCGACGATTTCCGTCGGCGGGGACCTATGCCCGGCAAGCCCCAAACAGAGGGCTCCGAGCTCTCGGCGTTGCAACGGCATGCATTGGAGGCCACCTATTACCAGGACGCCGGCATCCGAACCCATCAGGTTGCCGGTCGAGAAATCGATGCCACCTTGAGGTCCAATCTTCACCGGTTGTTCCTCAGTCACGCAGAGCCTGTACAGCTATCACCAGCGGTGTGCCTGAAGCTTTGCGAGCACTTTGATCAGATGGTTGGGAGTTCGACACCAGCCTACAAAATCGTGCGCGAAGCTGCACTGCACTTGGGTGTTGAGACGTTGGTCATGAAGAATGTTCTGGAACAAGGCATTTGGCACCGTCGCATCCAGGTTGATCTCTTTGAACCGGTATTGCTTGATCGACCGCTGGTACCCATGCGTGAAGATCCACTGGGCGTTTATTGTGACTGGTTCGCCGACGGGGAGGCGCAATGAACTTTGGCCAACAACTGGAAGTGCCCGACGGGCTTGGCAGTCTTGCCGCGGGGACTCGCTACTACTACTCCGGCAGAAGTGCTGACCATGGCATCTTGCTGATTTGGTTCTACAGGACAAAGGACAAGCAATGGCGAGTGAGCTATGTGCACATGTCTGCCAGACTTGTGGAAAAGGAGTTAACCAGATCGCCGCCGGGCATCAAGCCATGCCAGTGGCAAAACAGCTTGCCTCCAGCATTGGTTGATCTTGAGGGCATCAACTGCGATGAGTTGTCTGAGCATGCATTCAAGCGGAAAAAATCCCACCTTGATGACGTGCAGCATCGACTTGAATCGATCTATCCGTTGCTAGATCATGAGCAGGAGATTTTGCAGGCACAGAATCCATTGAAGGAAATTGCGCGTATTCAAAAGAGGCTAGGGCTGGGATCACACGTTCACCGCCTGCAATACTGGTTTTTCTCCTATCTGTTACACGGTCGAAACCTTTGGTCCCTGAAGCCGAATACGCATAGAAATGGGACCTGGTCGCGGAGAGACGAGGTGCACTCAGAAAAGAAGTTTGGACGGCCACACGCTGGTGGAAAACGCCGTGGATGGTCATCCACATATTTTCGTGAACAAGTCATTGAGAGTTACCTGTCCAGATGCGGCTTAGGTAAGACCATGCGATCCATCCACAGCTTGGCGTGCACCGAAGATTTTGGCTGTATCACGATCTTTGACGATCAAGATCGTCCACAAATGATCCACCCGATGAACAGACCTTTTCCCACCTATGGTCAGTTCAGACAAATAGTAATCAACAAATTCGGTTTGAAGCAGGTTCAAAGTACCGTCTACGGGCAGGCCAGAATGCGCAAGGATGCTGTTGTGGATGAGGGGAACTACTCGGCTCAATACGCTAATGCACTGGAGTCACTGGAAGTCGATGCCTACCGCTGCGACGACCGGCCCATTGGGTCTGCGTCGAGTGACCCCTTGCCGGCGCTGATTGTTGCCCGCGCGATTTGTGGAGTTACAGGAAAGCGCCTTGGGATTGGATTCTCCATAGGCGGTGAGAGGCAGGAGGCATACAAAGCAATGCTTGTTTCAATGACGATGCCTGCAGAAATGCTCGCCAGGGTGTATGGCCTCCCCAAAGATGCCATACGTGGGCATGAGCCAGTTATGGCTCGCTCTGTGCTGTCTGACCGAGGGCCGGCGGGGCAGCAGTCGTTGCTGGATGGCTTGGAAGCGAAGTTTCCGGTGAAGTCGATCACGACGTCTTATAGCGGTCAATCTAAGCCAACGGTCGAGTCTTCGAACCCCCGATCCACTGCACTTGAAGGAGCTCCTTCATTCATACAGAGTAGCCACACTGTGGCCAGCATGATGAAGCGTGAAGTGCTGCGCACACTGGCTGAGAACTATCAATCCAACATCATCGATCGCTTGACCCCCAACACTCTGCATGAATTCCACACACTCTCTTATCCAGCGACGCCGCACTTTTATTGGAAGTATCTGAGTGACAGGCTTCGCACCTGTGCCCAAAGTATGGACTGGCGTGATGCCATCCGCGTGTTTGCAACGCCGGCCCGCTTCAAAGTAGACAAGGCAGGTGTTGAATGGAAGGGAGTCACTTTTAGCTCCACGAAATTTCGCGAAGGCTTGCACGAGAAACTCATGCGTCGCGGGGTGGAGGACATCGCGGGCTACACGCTCAGCCTGGTTGTGCGATGCGTCTGGGTGGAAGTCGACGGCAACTTGCATGCGCTGGAGCCAAACCTCCGCATCCAATTCGACCAAGAAGAGCTCCTGCTGCCATTGTCCTCCTTGATGGATATTGAACAGGTGAAAGCTGAAGTGGATTCGGCTACACGCGAAGCCGCCCAGGCGTCGCTCGCTCATTTGCACAAAACAGTCAAGGAGCAGACTGGTCTTGAGTTCAGCGCCGGGCAGCGTCGCGGTGGTTCTCCTAAGAAAACTGGAGCGGCCCATGCTGAGGCGAAAGCTCTGCGCGGTGTGCAATGGAGGCGCGCGTGAAATCGAATCCCTGGTTGGCGCCGTACCTCATTGGGAACAGCCCTGATCGCTATGTCCAATTGGAACATCGCGCGGTTGCCCAAAGCATCAAAGGTGAATCCATTGCCGCACGCGCTGAGGTTCTCAGAGCCCAAATGCGCGAAGTGTTTCTTTGCGGAGATCAAACATCCTTGCTGTTAGACCAACTGTTGGCGATCGGGGAGGGGCATGCACTGACTCACTACGGTTCTTCTCAGCAGGTTCTAGGAGCCCTTTACCGCCAAAACCCATGGGGTGATGGCGCGCAGCCGGCACTTATGCTGACGGGCCTTGCAGGAACTGGTAAGACCCAACTTATGCAGGCCATGAGATGTTTGCTTGGCGCGCGCGTAGGCTGTGTGGATCTCCCTGGTCACCGCAACCTGGAAATTCAGCCTGCTTGGTTCATGTCGTTGCGCGAGGGGAACACTCTCAACTCCTTGCTTGGTCCTTGGGTAATTCCCAATAGGACGAGCAGCGAAGGAGTGGAAATTTCGAAGAAGAAGGATCTCAAACAAGCACATCTGCTGCAACTTGCTCGGCGAGTAAGTCGGAGGGATGGGGTGTGCATCATCTTTCTTGATGAGTTTCAATTCATCACCAATAGCCCGCAGGCGAATGCTCTGGCGATGACGCTGTTACTGCAACTCCTCAGTGTAGGTCCACGGGTCATCTATGTGGCTAATTACAGTCTGGTGCGAAGATTGATGAATCGGCGCCAGGAGGATCGCCATCGCGTACTGGTCAACCATCTGGAGCTCCAACCGGATGCCATGGATAGCGCTGATTTCCTAAACTACATAAGGGAGTTGACCAGGATAGCCCCTGCGGATTTCCGTTTTGAACCTCAGGTGGTTGCTAGCCTGCTACATCGCTACACATATGGCATCAAAAGAGCTGTAGTAGAGCTGCTCGTAAGCGCCTGGACACATGGCAAGATCCATCGTGGGGCGCAAGCGGACGTTACAGAGTCTGACCTGAAAGCTGCTTATGCGTCGTCGGGATACATGCCATTCCGAAGCGATGTTGAAGCTCTGTGGCGCCATTCCGTCGGGGACAAAAACATCAATCCTGATCTGCTGAATCCACTGCGGTTTGAGACACCGGAAAGCAATGTAGTTGTTGCCCAGGCAGCGATTAACGATTTCAACCGGCGTGTCAATGAGCGACACGTCGAAGGCATGCTGACGTCCAGCGAACGAGAGGTTCTTTCAAAGTTGGCGCCGTCACGCAAAGCATCGCCCTCTGTGGGCAAAGTTCGGCGCTTGCCTGTAGGGGCTGCATCCAAAGAATCACTCCTCGACGTTTTTTCTCGCTTAGGAGATGACTTATGACCTTGCTTGGATAAAGCGGAGTGGGTTAAACGACTCACCAACGCGTCCATCACCAAGGAGGGCAGCACGCCTCTAACGCCTCGCTGACGTTCCGCGATGTGTCTTCTTCCAGAAGCGGATTCATCAGAGGACGCTGCCTATGCCCAGAGGCTGATGCAAAACCAGTTAAATTAACCCCGGACTCCAAAGCCTTGTGCTAATGAAAGTGGGGGGACGTTGGTCCAACGACAGGTTTCAAGTGAGCGACGGACAGTGGCCGTCAGTTGCAGACCGATAGGTTGCTGAAAGTCCGCTCTAACTGCTCACGAACAGGTACTGCCGACCCCTCTCGGTCGTTCGGAGGTGGGACTGTGCAGTCGGAAAGAGGACGCTCAACCTTCGACACGATCGACAGTGTCGTAACCAACCCTCCCGACCGTGGATAGCTCCATTTGAACAGGGGAGGCAAGATCGACGCGCTAAGATCATGACAAGATGCAACCGCGAGGTGACGGCCCTCCAGTGGTTGCCACCTCGCCCGAACGAAAGAAGCAGGAGGGGGTAGTCATGTCGGAGATCGATGCGGAGCAGGCCCTCGAGCGCCTGATGGCGGACGACCGCCTTGTGCAGCTGTGCGAGTTGCAGAAGACCGGCGACGAGGTGCTGGACGTTATCTCCCTCTCCGAGAACCAGCACTCGGACATCCTCGCGTGGCTGCTCGACCCACGCGAAGGGCATGGCCAGGGCGACCAGATACTGCGCGATCTTCTAGTGGCCGCATCTGTGCGGTGCGCGTCGGGGGAGAGCGGCCTCGACGGTCGTGGAACGACCGCCCGCTTCTTCGGCAACTGGCCGCCATCGCGCTTGCGGACCACCGGCTTCAACGCCGCGTTCACAGCCCGTGAACTCGGGCTGAAGGCGTCCGAGCGCGTAGACCTATTCGTTATCGATCCCCAGAACAAGTTCATCCTCCTGCTCGAGAACAAGGCAGGGGCCACCCACAACGACAGACAGCTGACCGACTACCGCGACAAGTACCTGGAGTTGGTTGCCGGGAACCCGCACCTCAAGGAGTACGCCCCGATCTACCTCGCCCTCGATCGCGAATACGACGTCGACGACGACGGTGGTCGCCCCCGCGAGGATGCGTGGCTCCACCTGGGGTACGACTGGCTCAAGACATCCGCCACCCGGGCGTTGCAGCACGTAGGCCGTGGCAATGCTTCGGCCCGACTCGTAGTGAGCTATTGCAACCGCCAGACCGACTGGTCGAGCCCCGAGAGCGAACAATGCACTGAACTGGCCGCGGCTCTGCACCACGCCTATCCCCAGGCAGTGAAGCACCTGCTGGAGTTCTCGCATGGCCGTATTGAGCGGGAGTGGCTGACCAGCCGCCACCCCACGGCAGCTCATCTCTTCCTGCTGCAGAACAAGAGCGTTGCTTCATTGCTGCGGGAGACGAAGGGCATGGCGTCGGTGAAGGCGGCGCTTCATGGCAGTTTGCCCGACTTGCCTGACGACAACATTCGTCACGCAAGGGCCTGGCTCAACATCTGCCTCGCAGGGTGGGAGCAGTTCGAAGGCGAAGACTGGTGGCCGGTGTACGTAAGCGTTTGCTTCAGCGACGAAGGGAAGACACGTTACGACGCCTGGCTGGTGTGGAGCTCTCGATGGGCCCGGAGCGAAGAGGAGGCGGAACGCCTGCGGATCCGGCTCATAGGCTTTGACCGCAAGTTCGGGCAGCGAAGCGGCAGCCTATGGCGTCGCGTCAACCTTGGGAAGAACATGACCTTACCCGAGCTCGCCAGCGCCGTAAGCGACGTCAGCAGGAGATTGGAGCAGACCGCCTCAAGGTGACTCTCAAGTCCTCCTCGCCACCTGCTCTTCACGGTTGCACTCCCCCATGGCACCCGCTGCGGTCCGGAGCGCGAGCTGGGCCCAAGGCCCCACTGGGCTACGTGAGGCCGCTTGGCTCGGTCAGCCCTCTGAAGAACGCCGACCGGACCGGAGCCGGGGCAACTGACTGCCGACGGGCTACACGGCCTGCTGCAACTTGTCGGGCACATAGCTCCTTGGTATGGATGCGCCCGCTCTTAAAGCGGGCGTTCCCATTCGTCCGCTCCTGGCCGGTAGCACCAGTTCGTGGACCTCGCTGATAGCTGCCCTCTCAGGCTTGGCTCGCGTATCGGGATGTCTGCTGCCTGGCACATTCGCGTGATCACACTATCGGCCGATTCTGTTGAAAAACTCGAAAGCTGTTGAGCAGCCTACGTCGGTCGGAAAATCTACCTTTCAGATCGCTCTAGGAGCGGCGATCTCACATGTGGGAAGGGGTAAGGCACCCCCAAAAACATGATTCAAGGAGGTGCTAGGGAGTTTTTCAACAGAATCGGCCAGAAGCAGTCACTGAAGATATGACTTGCTTTGCTATAACCCCAGTTGTTATGCAAAGGGGAAAGCATGAAAGATGTATTGAAGAGAATTGCTCCGAGTCTTCGTACGCTCGGCTTTCAAGGATCCGGCCAAAACTATCGAAAACGCGATAAGGATTTCGTCTTCATCATCAACTTTCAGGGAAGCAGAGGGGGAGACAGCTTTTTCGTCAATCTAGGGGCACAGCCCATATTCATTCCGGCGGAAGGGAATGCGGATGTAAAAAGTTTGAAGGAATACGAATGTGTTTTCCGAAAACGGGTGGGAGAAGATTGGCCATGGGAAATCTCTGAGGAAATTTTTTCTCAGCTAGAGAGAGAAGTGGTGTTGGTACAAGCCGAATTTTTTGGGAATGCACAGACATTGCCAGAGGTTCTAGCAACAGGTGCCCCGCATGACTTGCTGAAGAAGTTTGGTAGTGAGGTCGCATCGAGCCGCACAGTTCTTCATCTGGCACGTGCAGCGGTCAAGCTGGGCCATATTGAGACGGCCCAAAAGCTCGTTAGCTTAGGGAAAGAACTTGCCAATGAGCAGGCAGTGATCTTCAAATCCGAGCTTGAAAAAGTCCTCGGCGAGCACCCAAAACACTGAGTATTCGCCTATAGCTGCTCTGGGTCTACAGGGACTTTCCGGCAAGTCAACCGTTGACCTTGCATATTTCTGCCTCCGTCGTTGTTTAATCAGCGAT